>PNLC01000203.1 GCA_013822885.1 Bradyrhizobium sp. | reverse complement strand
TAGCCGCAATTCGCCGCTGGCGATCCCGGGCAGGTACTTCGCCTTCTGGGCGTCGTTGCCGTGCCGCAGCACGGTGCCCATCGTGTACATCTGGGCGTGGCAGCCACCGCCGTTGCATCCCGCGCGCTGGATCTCTTCCAGGATCGCGGCCGCGGCGGAGAGTTTCAGCCCGGAGCCGCCATATTCCTCGGGGATCAGCACCGAGAGGTAACCGGCCTCCGTCAGGGCGTCGACGAACTCTTTCGGGTACGCCATCTGGCGGTCCAGCTTGCGCCAGTACTCGCCGGGGAACTGGGCGCAGAGTTTGGCGACAGCGTCACGGATGTCGTGGAATTCGTCTTGCTGTTCTTGTGCGGTCATTTGATTTTCTGGCGATGGATGGTGGGTGATGTCAATTGCCTAAGGCGCGGGCCGTTGTGAAACTACGGCGGGGTGCCTATGCTGAATTGTTATAGCGTATGAACCCGCCTTCGAAGACTGGCAAGCAATGGATCTCCGGCAGCTCAGGACGTTCAGTTGCGTGGCGGAGCTCGGCAGCCTCAGCAAAGCCTCCGACACGCTGCGGGTGGCGCAGCCGGCGCTCAGCCGCCAGATCAAGCTGCTCGAACATGAATTGCGGGCCGAGCTGTTCACCCGGAACGGCCGCGGCATGGTGCTGACCGATGCCGGCCGCCTGCTGCTGGCGCGCACCGCCGGCATAGTGCGGCAGATCGACCAGGTGCGCGACGAGATCCAGTCCGCGGGCGGGCCGCCCTCGGGACGCGTGGTGCTGGGGCTGGTGCCGACCGTCAGCTGCGTGATTTCGGCGCGGCTCGCGCGGCGCACTGTCGACAGGTACCCCGGCATTTCGCTTTGCATCGTCGAGAGCTACAGCGGACACCTGATGGAATGGCTGCACCGCGGTGAAATGGATCTGGCGCTGATCTACGGGCCGTCGAGCGACCTGCATCTTTCCGTGCAAAGCCTTGGCCGCGATCCGATCGTGGCCGTGGGGCCGCGCGGCAGCGGGCTCGCTCAGAAGAAGCAGGTCGAGATCGGCTGGCTGCTGAAGCAGCGCCTGGTGCTGCCCAGTCATTCGCACGGGCTCCGGGCGCTGATCGAGCAGGCGGCGGCGAAGAAGAAACTGAAGCTCGATGTCAAGCTGGAAGCGGATTCGTTCCGGGTGCTGACCAGCCTGGTCGAGGAAGGGCTGGGATACACGCTGCTGCCGCCGTCATCGGTGCGCCACGAAGTCGCCGACGGCCGGCTCGAAGCGGCTGCGATCGCAAAACCGGCGCCCATGCGCGAACTGACCCTTGCGTCTCCCATCGATCATCCCGGCTCGACTGCGATCACGCTCGTGAGCGAGCTGCTTCGCGACGAACTCATCGCCTGCCGCGAAGAAGGCCTCTGGGACATCAAGCTCGCCTGAGCCGATGCCGGGCCGTTGCGATTGGCTTAGAGCAAAAGGGCGCGGCGCTGCATTCTCATCTGGCTACAGCAGCCATGCCGCAATTGTATAGGGCGGGAAGTCTCGCGATTGTCGGCACGCGTTCTGGAAAACGGCCGTGCTGGACCGCGCCACGACAGCGCCGCTTGTTGCGGCATCTGCCCGCACGGACTGAAGCTGCGAGCTGATGCCGTGTCTCCCTATTGCCGCAGGTTGCGTCCTCCTTGCGGACGCGGGCGTTGTGCCTGGGGACGGGCGCCCTGCGGTCTGGATCGATTGGCCTGAGGGCGCTGCACGTTCGGGCGGTTGGCTGGCCGCTGTACCTGCGGGCGCTGTTGAGGTCGGCTCGGCCGTGCCTGCGGCCGAGAGCTTGGGCGGGATGCAGGTCGTTGTTGAGGCCGGGCTGCGGGACGCTGTGGCCGCGTCTCGGGACGCGCGGCAGGACGCTGCGGACGCGTCTCCGGCCGGGACGGTCGCGTGGCTGGACGCTCCGGACGAGCGGCGGGACGATCCGGTCGAACAGCGGGACGGTCCGGACGTGCGCCAGGACGATCGGGACGCGCGCCGGGGCGATCCGGCCGGCTGCCGGGAAGACCTGTCCCGGGACGACCCGGACGATCGCCAGGCCGGTCAGGTCGAATGCCCGGCCGGTCAGGCCGCACGCCTGTACCGGGACGGTCGGGACGCACGCCCGGAGGACGAATGCCAGGTCGATCCGGACGAACGCCGGGGGGACGACCCGGACCACCCGGACGCCACGCACCGGGAGGCGGCCTGATGGGCCGAACCGGCGGACGCCAGCCGGGGCCCGGCGGCCGGATCCACACCTGATTCCAGCTCCGGTTGTTCCAGCCCCATCGATTGTTCCAGGCCGAGCCAACCAGAACGGCGGTGCCGAACACCAGCGCCCCGGTCACGACGGTGTCGAACACGACGGAGGAATCATACACCGGGACATAGATCCGCTCAGGGTTGGTCGGCGCGATGTAGATGACCCGGGAACCGCCTTCTTCGCGCGTCGTCACGGCCTGCTCGGGCGTCGACTTGAGATTGCCTGCGCTCTCCGCTCTCGCCCGCAGCAACTGGATAACGGCTGCGACATCGGCGTCCTGAACCGAAAACGCCCATCCCAGCGATTCAGTCCAGTCGGGATGGTCGGCCAGCATTCTGACGGTGTCGGGAAAACGGGTCAGCGCCTGGACGGATGGATCCCATGGCTTGGTATCGACTTCGGTGAAATCGTTGCGCGCGACGGCCGCCGGATTGTTCTCGAGCCAGCGTGCGGCCTCGATAATCTGATCGGTGTGTGTGCTCGCCGGCAATATCAACGCCAGCAGCGGATCCGGATAGAGCGCGATCGGTCCCAGAAGATACTCGAGATCGGTCATGGAATAGACGTCGGCGGCCTGATCGGTTGGAACTGGAGCGGCCGCGCCCGGCGCCTGTTGCGCCGGATCCGGTGCCGTCGGCGTTTGCGCGACGAGTGTCTCGGCCGTCGTCGTCCATCCGAACATCGCGATGACAGCGAGCCGCATCCAGTATTCCGCGGAGAATCTGACGTTTGCCTGCAAGGATCCGGCCATGCGCGCTCCTGTTGTCTCCAATCGTCCCCATCGGTCGTTCGCAGACGAACGCACCGGACGAGGATTTCTGGATTGAAGCAGGCCTGCGAGCAGGTGTCCCTACATAGGTACCCCAATTATCAATTGCGGACGTCCGCGGTCTCGTGTCCGACGGCAGATCAGGTGCGCGATGCTCGTGCGCGAATTTTGCATGCTATTTCAGCCTGTACGCCGCGTGACAGCCCACGCACTGAGCCGATATTTCCGCAAGTCCCGTAAGCGCGGGCTTTAGATCGCCGGTAACACCCGCTTCCTGTGCGGTAATTGAAAAGCGACTCGCCGCGCGGTGCATCGCCGTTCCGGCATCCTGCATTCCCTGCGGCATGTATTTGGAAACTTCAGACGCGCTGTGCAGTCCCAGCGACGACATTCCAAGCCGCTTTTCTGCGATGTTGGCAGCAATGTCCGTGTGGCCCATGCCGAGATGCAATTGAATCTCGTGCAGGGCCTGGAGATGATCGCGCATGTTGGCGAGCGTGTGTTCGACCAGCGCCGGAGGAAACCTGACGAACTCCCGGTCGTTACGCGCAGGCGGAGCAGATGCATCATGGTGCTGCCGATGCTGGGCGACAGCAAATGTTGCGCTGCCGCCAGCCAGGACAGCGGCAACGATGGCCACCCAAACCCGCATGTACCCTCCTGTGTTCCGGCAATGCAGCCGGCCGGGGACTCGCCGACCTTCACCCCGGCAGTCACTGTCAGGCTTGGCGCCCGGCGGCAGACTGCTTCTTGCCACAGAACCAATTTGCGGCACATGATAGTTGTCATGTCGCAATCCATCGAACCATTCTTGGGAAATCTGCGCGGACGACAGTTGCATTTCGAAAACGGACGCTCCCTGTTCCTTCGCGGCGACCCCGTCACGGACATGCATTTCGTGATTAAGGGATCGATCCATCTTGTGCGGCATCAGAGCGATGGATCCGCGCTGACCCTGCAAAGGGCGGGGCCGGGAGCGATGTTAGCCGAGGCGTCTCTATACTCCCGAACATATCACTGCGATGCGGTTGCATTCGGCGCTGCCGATACCTGTGTGTACACGAAAGTCAGCCTCAAAAGGTTGCTCGCGAAGAGCCCCGAATTCAGCAATGTCTGGGCGAGCTATCTTGCGCAGGAACTGCAGAGATCGAGGCTGCGCTCGGAGATTCTGTCGTTGAGGACAGTCTCCGAGAGGCTCGATGCCTGGATCGCGTGGAATGGCGGCAGTTTCTCGCAGAAGGGCGAATGGAAAATTGTCGCTAATCAGATCGGCGTCAGCCCTGAAGCTCTATACCGAGAAATCGCCAAGCGTCGCGATTGAGCATTCTGGTCGTTGGCTTGTCGGACCTCCACAAGCGCCAAAGCGGGAGATCACTCAGGATGATTCGTCACGCCCTTACGGCCGCCGTAGCTAGCCCGGCTGCCGTGAAAATGGCCGAAGAACTGCAGGAGGTCGTCGCGGCGCGCCAGCGCGACCTCGGCATGCCTCGGCTTGATGGCCGTCGCGTTGATCGCTTCCGCAAGATCAGGCCGATTGAGCTCGCCGCTCATCCGGGAATGCGGACCGGCAGTTGCTCGATGCCGCGCACGAAGCTCGAATAGACCCGCTTCGGTTCGCCGACCACTTCGATGCGATCAAAGCGCTTGAGCATTTCCTGCCACACGATCCGAAGCTGCAGTTCGGCGAGCCGCATGCCGACGCAGCGGTGGATGCCGAAGCCGAACGAAAGGTGAGTGCGGGGCCGGGCGCGGTCGATGATGAACTCGTCCGGCCGCTCGATGCCTTCCTCGTCGCGGTTGCCGGAGACGTACCACATCACGACGCGGTCGCCCTTTTTGATCTTCTTGCCGCCGAGTTCGGTATCGACCAGCGCAGTTCGGCGCATATGTGCGAGCGGCGTCTGCCAGCGGATCACTTCCGGCACCATGGTTTCGATCAGCGCGGGGTTTTCACGCAGCTTCTTGTACTGGTCCGGATGCTCGTTCAACGCCAGCACCGAACCGCTCATGGTGTTGCGGGTGGTATCGTTGCCGCCGACGATCAGCAGGATGATGTTGCCCATCAGGTTGTCAGGGTCCATATGCCGCGTCGCGTCGCTGTGCGCCATCATCGACAGCAGGTCGTTGCGCGGCGGCGCGTTGACGCGTTCGTTCCAGAGTTTTGAGAAATAGGCGTAGCACTCATCCATTTCCTGGCGCCGCTGTTCCGGCGAGTCCACGACGCCGCTCTTGGGCAGCGCGGTCGAGACGTCGGACCAGCGCGTCAGCTTGCGGCGTTCTTCCCAGGGAAAGTCGAACAATGTGGCCAGCATCTGCGTGGTCAGTTCGATCGAGACCCGCTCGACGAAATTGAAGGTTTCGTTACGCGGCAGGTCGTCGAGCACCTTTTGCGAGCGCTCGCGGATCAGCTTTGCCAGTTCATCCAGATGCGTTGGCGTGAACATCGGCGACACCGTCTTGCGCTGCGCCGAGTGCCGCGGCTGGTCCATCGCGATGAAGCTTGGGTAGTCGTAGCCCGGCGGCACGTCGCGGATCGAGATGCCGCCCAGCGTCGAGTCGGATGAGAAGATGCCGTGGTTGGTGTCGACATGCATGATGTCGTTGTACTTGGTGACCGACCAATAGGGCTCGATCGGTGCGTTGGTGCAGTAATGCACCGGCTCTTCCTTGCGCAGCCGCTCGAACCATGGCCACAGCGTGTCGTTCTGGAACAGTTTCGGCGCACCGGGATGAAAGTCCTTCAGCGGCGTCGAATAGGCCTCATCGCGCGCGGCGCGCAGAAGCTCTTGTCTGTCGGGTCTGACGGCGGTCTGGACATTCATTTTCGATGATCCCGGGTGCTAGGACTCAAGTTCCAGGTTTAGCCGGCGATGCGGACCGGCAGGGTCTCGTAGCCTTTGACAAAACTCGAATACACCCGCTTGGGTTCGTCGACCACTTCGATATTATCGAACCGCTTGAGGATTTCTTCCCAGATGATCTTGAGTTGCAGCTCGGCCAACCGGATTCCGACGCAGCGGTGGATGCCGAAGCCGAACGAAATGTGGGTGCGCGGCCGGGCGCGATCGATGATGAAGTCATAGGGGCGGTCGATCACGTCCTCGTCGCGGTTGCCGGAGACGTACCACATCACGACCTTGTCGCCCTTGCTGATCTGCTTGCCGCGGAACTCGATGTCTTCGAGAGCGGTGCGGCGCATATGTGCCAGCGGCGTCTGCCAGCGGATTACCTCCGGCACGAAACTGTCGATCAGGGCAGGGTTTTCGCGTAGCTTGCGATACTGGTCGGGATTTTTGTTCAGTGCGTAGATGCTGCCCGACAGCGTGTTGCGGGTGGTGTCGTTGCCGCCGACGATCAGCAGGATCAGATTGCCGAGGAAATTCTTCGGGTCCATGTCGCGGGTGGCGTCGCTGTGCGCCATCATCGACAGCAGATCGCTCTTCGGCGGCTGGTTGATGCGCTCCTTCCAGAGCCTTGCAAAATAGGTCGCGCATTCCATCAGCTCGGCCTGGCGTTCCTCCTCGGTGGCGACAAGGCCGTCGGGGCCCGGCAGCGTGGTCGCGACGTCGGACCACCGCGTCAGCTTGCGGCGGTCTTCCCAGGGGAAGTCGAACAGCACGGCGAGCATCTGCGTGGTGAGTTCGATCGAAACCTGGTCGACCCAGTCGAACACGTCGTTGACAGGAAGATTGTCGAGGCATTCGGCGGAACGCTTGCGGATGTTGATCGCGAGCTGGTCGAGATGCGTCGGCGTGAACATCGGCGCCACCGTCTTGCGCTGTGCGGAGTGGCGCGGCTGGTCCATCGCGATGAAGCTCTCGCTGCGCAGATTCGGCGCGATGTCACGGATGGTGATGCCGCCAAGGGAAGATGCCGACGAGAACACCGCGTGGTTGGTCTCGATGTCCATGATGTCGTTGTATTTGGTTACCGACCAATACGGCCCGAACATCGAGTCCTTGCAGTAGTGCACCGGCTCTTCCCGTCGCAGCCGGTCGAAATAGGGCCAGAACGTATCAGTCCTGAACAGTTCGGGGTGACTGACGTCGAAATCAGTGAGCGGAATCGATTGCGCCCTCTCGCGCGCGGCACGCTGATGCGACTCTCCGGCGAGATCGATGGTTCCGTGCATGGACGACTCTCCCTGACTGTTCCCCGCACCGAAGCAGGCCGGGATGTTTTACCCTATTACATCCCGAGCGGCGCGTTAGCGCAAGGGCGAGTTGGACGCATTTGGCCGGATCGACTCCGCCATCCTCGGGAAATCGGGCGGAGCGTTTTCTTCATGCGAGCCGTTCGAAAACGCTGTAAGGCTGTCTGAAACAGCGTCCAATTCCTGCCGGGAGCCGGCCATGATTCCCAACGCCAATAGGATG
>PNLC01000202.1 GCA_013822885.1 Bradyrhizobium sp. | reverse complement strand
CACCGCATGCGTGGTGGCATCGACGACCGCAACACGATTGGCCGGGCCGAGCGCGACGAAAGCGGTCTTGCCGTCTTTGGTGATACCCATCCCCACCGGCTGGATCGCCTCGCGCCGCAGGCCTGGGATATTGAAGTTGATTTTTCCGGTGACGGTGCGCTTGGCGGGATCGATAATTGAAACCGTGCCGCCGATCTCCGACGACACCCACAATTCCGACATGTCACGCTTAAACTCGGCATAGCGCGGCCGCGCATCGACCAGCACGTTGGCGACGATCTGGCGCGTCGCGGTGTCGATGAAATGCGCCATGTTGGTGGTCTCGGAGGTGTTGATCAGGATCTTTCCGTCCGGGCTTAGCGCCATGCCCTCGGGCTCGACGCCGACCTGGACGTCACCGACGCGGACGCGCTTTTCGAGATCGATGATGGTGACCGTGTTGTCGTTCTCGTTGGCGACATAAAGCGTCTTGCCGGCGGCATCCTGGGTGAACAGTTCCGGATCGGGACCGGACGGCAGGCTGTCCACCACCTTTTGGGTCGCGGCATCGATCACCTCGATCTTGTCGTCATCGCCGACCGCGACCAGCACGAACTTGCCGTCCCGTGTGAACTCGATGCCGCGCGGGCGCTGGCCGACCTTGATGGTATTGATGACGGCCCATTTGTCGGTATCGATCACCGAGACCGTGTTGCTCTTCTCGTTGGACACATAGGCGAGATAGGCCAAAGCGGGTGAACCGGCCGCTAGCCACACCGCCAATCCGGAAAGCAGACATCGACGCCACATACGCGATCTCTCCGTCATCCACTCAGTTTGCATTTGGTTTCAGGCCGGTCGACGCCGAGCGTATCGAGTTCGGAGAACTGGTGCAAAAAGCCCTCCTGAGGCGAGACCGAGACGACCATGCGTCCATCGACCAGCAGGATGGGCTGGCGAAGCTGCAGGTTCCAGTCGCGCAGCGTCAGCCGCTGTCCCTTGAATGCGGCGATGGAAAAGTCAGCGCCCTTGAGAAAATCAAACACCGGTTTCGGGTCGCCGGAATTGGTGCGCGATACGGCCTCGCCGATCATGCGCGCTGCGGTCCAGGCCTGCATGTCGCGCGCGGTCATGCGCCGCGAATTCAGCTTGAAGAACCGGTTTTGCATCTGGATCGCGCCCCATTGGTCGTGCGCCGCATCCCAGCTCGCAGGCACCAGGCCTGCGGAGCCTGCGACCGGCCGCGCATCCCAGGTGCGATAGGGCAGGTAGGATGCGAACACCTCGCTTTCGTCGGCCGCGACGAGAACGTCGTAGGCCGGCGCCTGCTGCGTAAACACCGGCATCTGGCGCTGGATCAGCGTGACGCCGCTATCGGTGCGGCGGGCGCCGCCGGTGTCCTCGAACACGCGCTCCTGGACGATCTTGGCGCCGAAGCGTGTCGCGGCGCGACGCAACGCATCGGCCCAGAGCTTGTCGGCCGGATGAGAACCGACCACCAGCAGCCAGCGCTTCCATTGCTTCCACGCCAGATACTGTGCGAGCGCATCGGCGAGCATCGAGCGGGTCGGGGCGACATGAACGACATTGGCCCGGCAATCCTGCTCGCGCAGCCGGTCGTCAGTCGATCCGGCATTCAGCAGCACGGTCTTGCTGCCGCGAAGCGCATCGGCTGCCTTCAACAGCGCATCCGCAGGAAGATCGGCGATGATGAAGCCGTTGCGCGCAGCAAGCGCTGTTGCTGATTTGCCGACATCGTCGCCATCTTTCAGTCGGACTTCCTCCAGCGAAAAGCGCTGGTTGATAAACCTGCCGGTGGTGTTGTTGTCCTCGATCGCAAGACGCGCGCCGGCGATGCCGTCATTCTCCGCGGGCTGTTCGACCAGCGACAATTTCGATTTGACGCCGGCCTGGCTGAGATAGCCGATGCCGATCTCGACCGGATCGGCAGCAAGCGCGTGGCTGGCCAAGAGGCTCAAGCCGATTACGCCGACCAACCGTCGGATCATGGACGCTCCCTGATACGCCTCCTCGACTTGACGACGATGGAGGAACGCTTGTCTTCGCAAGCACTCTTGACTTGAAACATGACTGAATTGCCCTAGCTTGCAAGTCCGCATTTCGTCGTTGGACGACCGTCGAACTCGGGGATCACGATCATGAGAGCGCTGGTTGCCCTTGTTGCGCTGATACTGCTGGCGTCGATGCCGGCGCGCGCCGCGCCGCCGAAGCTCGCCATCTTCGATTTCGAACTGCTGGATACCAGCCTCGAGGGCGAGATGAGGGGGCCGCAGGCCGACGAACACGATCGACTGATACATATCAGCGATCTGGTACGCACGCAGTTGAAGGATTCAGGAAAGTTCCAGCTCCTCGACATCTCCCCGGTGAAAGCCGCGGCCGACGGCAGCAACCTGCAGGCGTGCGGCGGCTGCGACGTTCAGTTTGCGCAGCGGATCGGCGCCGACCTGGTCATCACAGGGGTGATAAAGAAGATCTCGACCTTGATCCTCAACCTGACCATCTTCGTGCGTGACGTCCATACCGGGCAGCTTATCACGGGGATGAATGCGGATTTTCGCGGCAACACCGACGAGTCCTGGACGCGCGCGACGAACTATCTCGTGCGCAACAGGTTGCTGGCTCCGAACTACGGCAAGCCCCAGCCCTGACAGGCTGCGAAGGCTCAGGCTTTCAGCCGCACGGCATGCCAGCGCAGCTGATCGGCCATAAAGGTCGAGATGAAGTAGTAGCTGTGATCGTAACCCGGTTGGCGCCGCAGGGTGAGCGGAATGTTCGCCTTCTCACAGGCGCTCTCCAGCAATTCCGGGCGAAGCTGCTCGGTAAGAAACGTATCGGCATCGCCACAATCCACCAGCAGTTCGGAGAATCTGGCGCCGTCCTCGATCAGCGCCACGGCGTCATGCCTGCGCCACGCCTGCTTGTTGTCGCCGAGATAGCCTCCCAGCGCCTTGACGCCCCACGGCACCTGCGAGGGCGCCACGATCGGCGCGAACGCGCTTGCGGCGCGGTAGCGATCGGGATGGTGGAGTGCGATGGTCAGCGCACCGTGGCCACCCATGGAATGGCCGAGAATGGATTGGCGGCCGGCATCGACGGGAAACTGCGCCGCGACCAGTTTCGGCAGTTCCTCGGTGACATAACTCCACATGCGGTAGTTGCGCGCGAACGGCTCCTGCGTGGCGTCGACGTAGAAGCCGGCGCCGAGCCCGAAATCGTAGGCGCCGGCGGGATCGCCGGGCACCTTTTCGCCGCGCGGGCTGGTATCGGGCGCCACGAAAACCAACCCGAGTTCAGCGCAGGCGCTGCGGAACTCGCCTTTTTCCGTGACGTTGGCGTGGGTGCAGGTCAGTCCCGACAGATACCAGACGACCGGGAGCCTTGCTCCGTCAGGATGGGGAGGGACATAGACTGAAAACGTCATGTCGGTCCCGGTCGAACTGCTGGCGTGCTTGTAAACACCCTGCACACCGCCGTGCGCCTTGTTGAGAGAAACGGTCTGCATTGTCATGAATTGAGCACTCCAACGCCGCGCGGCATTATCTCAGGCCACGCGGTTCTCGATGGCCAACCGAACCAGTTCGGCTGACGTCCGCACGCCGAGCTTCTGGCGCATGAGCGAGGAGGTGTTGGCGACCGTCTTGTAGGACGATTGGACCAGCCAAGCGATCTCGGACAGGCTCTTTCCCGCGCTGAGCAGGCGCAAGATCTCCATCTCGCGCGCGGTCAGTCTTGCAAGCGGGCTCTGGGCGAACGAGGGTCTCGAAAACGCAATACTTCGCGCCATCGCCGGCGGCAGATAGACACCGCCCTTTGCGACTTCGCGGATCGCCTCGACGAGGTCCTGGGGATCACCGGACTTGGAGACATAACCCTTGGCGCCGACCTCGATGGCGCGCGCGGCGAACACCGGATCGTCGTTCATGCTGAACATGATGATCCGCGCCGACGGGTCGCGCCCGAGGATGCGACGCGCCAGTTCGAACCCGGACACCGTCGGCAGGTTGATATCGAGCACGCAGATATCCGGACGCTGCTCGCCGAACACGCGTTCGCCACTCTCCGCGTCGGACGCCTCCAGGATTTCGATCTCGGGATCGTCCGCGAACAGTGCGCGGCAGCCCGAAGCAACGATGCGATGATCGTCAACGATCAGAACGCGCATTGATACTGATCCCCGAATACGCCGCGCTGGTCCCGTTGCTGCACCGCCGCATCAGATGACGCGCATGGCACCGGCGCGATACTTGTCGTCGATAGCCATGCAACCCTAGCAGTGTTGCTGTACGCTTCGATTAGACAGACGCCCATTTTATCTGTCAACGCTTCCCGCGATGGGGAACTGAAGGCGACTTCGCTCCCAGACAAGGGCGAGTTCACTCCTGGACAAACGCCATGTGGCAAAGACTTTCCTTGCGCGCCCGGATCAACCTGCTGCTCGCGCTCGTGCTCATGCTCGGTCTCGCCATCAACGTTACGCGGCTTGTGCTCGAGGCCGGGCCCCGCGTTCAGGCCGAAGATCAAAGCGTCATACGGTTGGCGCGTGAATTCATCGATACGATCGTTGTAGGGCTGAACGAGGCGCCGGACCCCGAGGCGCGGTTGAACCAGACTGTCCAGGACCTCAACCGGCTCCGCCATGTCAGCATCACGCGGCAGGGCGAAGCGGTCGAGAAATCTGAAACGGCGCAAAGCCTCGATGGCAATGCCGATGCACGTTCGCCGCCGGCATGGTTCGTCGCGCTGGTTCACCCTGAAAAGACCGCGGTGAACGTGCCTATTTCGATCAAGGGAAAGCCGGGTTCGCTGCTGATCACGTCGCATCCGAACGACGAGATGGCCGAGATATGGGATGGAATCATAACCCAGCTCCAGATCGGCGCAGCGATTGCGCTTGTTCTCTTCCTCATTACGAGCAGGGTCGTCAGCCGGGCGCTGGCACCGATCCAGACGCTTTCAGACGCGATGACGAAGATCGAGGCCGGCGGCTACGACACGCGGGTGAAGCCGGATGGCCCGCCGGAACTCACCGCGATTTGCGACAAGCTCAATCACCTGGCGGCGACGTTGGGCAACGCGGTCGACGACAAGAGGCGCCTGGCCGAGCGCATCGTCTCGCTGCAGGATGTCGAGCGCAAGGAGATCGCGCGCGAGCTTCATGATGAATTCGGGCCTTATCTCTTTGCCTTGCGTGCCCATGCCAGCGCGCTGACGCGATTGGCGGACGGTGGCGCGCCAAGTGCGGAGGCCACGCGAAAGCACGGCAGCGCCATATTGGAACAGGTGAACGCATTGCAGCAGACCAATCGGCGGGTGCTGGAAAAGCTGCGGCCGGTGGGGCTGACGGAACTCGGGCTCCGCGAAGCGCTCGGCGCGCTGCTGCGCCTATGGGGAGAATCGCATCCCGATGTCACGATCGAGACCGCCATTTCGCAAACGCTGGGCGACACGGGCGAGACCGCCGACCTGACGATCTATCGTACCATCCAGGAATCGCTGACCAACGTCTTTCGCCATGCAGGCGCCACCTGCGTCAGCGTCACTGTTGAACCGGCCGAACCGTCGTCGGGCATGTCGGCTGCCGGCCGCGGCGGCGCGCGGGTGCGGGTCCGCGATAATGGCGGCGGGTTGAGGGCGGATCACAAGCTCGGCCTTGGGCTGACGGGGATGCGTGAGCGCATCCTCGCGCTCGGCGGTTCGCTGACGATCGCTTCCGGAGATCATGGCGTAACTGTGGAGGCCGTCGTTCCCAGGGATGCGCGTTACTGAACCGGGAAGTTTTCCCGAATGGTCCGGGACGTTTTGAATGGTGCGCGACTAGAGCGACGAATTAAGATCGTCCGCAACCGACCGGCGGGGACCAATGCGACCGGTAGGGAATGGGGATGAAACAAGATGGGCGCTCGATTCCTGTTTGTTGGGACAGCATCGCTCTGTCTCGTTGCCGGAACCAACGGCGCCCAGGCCCAGGCCGCGGGCGCACCCGGAGGCGACGAGGTATTGCCCGCCATCGAGGTCATTGCGCCGACGCCAGCCGCCAGACCGGTGCGCACCACCCGCGGCAGGAGTGCACCCCGGACTGCCGCCGCCACCAGGAGCGTACGCCGCGTTCTTGTCTACCCGACCGCGCCGACGCCGGTCGCGGGCGTGGGAATCGATGTCGACAAGGTGCCGGCTGCCGTCAACGCGGTTGGCGCGGCGCAGATCGCGCGCACCGACTCGCTGAACATCGCGGATGCGCTCCAGCAACACGTGCCAGGCCTCGTCGTCAGCGACACCACCGGAAATCCGTTCATGCCGGACGTGCAGTTTCGAGGTTTCGCTGCGTCTCCGGTTGCCGGTACGCCGCAGGGACTGGCGGTTTACCAGAACGGGATGCGCATCAACGAAGCCTTCGGCGACACCGTCAACTGGGACTTGATCCCGACCGCCGCGATCAGGTCGGTGACTGTCGTGACCAACAATCCGGCGTTCGGGCTCAACGCGCTGGGTGGCGCCGTCAACGTGCAGATGAAAAATGGCTTCAGCTACCAGGGCGCCGAAATCAACACGATGGGCGGCTCGTTCGGACGCATCCAGAGTTCGGGGCAGTACGGCAAGCAGGTCGACAATTTTTCGGTCTATGCTGCGCTGGAAGGCGTGCGCGAAAACGGCTTCCGCAACTTTTCGGAGTCGGCGATCCGCCGCTTTTATGGCGATGTAGGCTACCGGACCGACAGCAGTGAATTTCATCTCAACATGGGCGTCGCCAACAACAATTTCGGCGCACCAGCGGCGGTGCCGGTCGAACTGCTGCGGAATTATTGGGGCGCGACCTATACGACGCCGCAATCCACGAACAACAAGGTGGCCTACGTCAACCTGACCGGAAAGGTCGAGGCCACGCCGACCTGGACGCTCGACGGTTCGGTGCGCGTCCGCGCGTTCCGGCAAAAGACGGTGGACGGCAATCCGACCGAGACGGAACGATGCGCCGCCGATCCGGGGTTGCTTTGCTTCAACGACGACGATGTGCCGGCAAATGGCCTTAACGGGGTCCAGCTTGCGAATCCGTTCCCCGACACCGCGGTACTAGGGCAGATTGATCGGACGTCAACCCGTTCGACGACGACCGGAGCAACGCTGCAGGCAACCAACACCGATCAGTTGTTCGGGCACAACAACCAGTTCATGGTCGGCGCCAGTTTCGATTCCGGTGTCACCCGCTTCGGGGCGAGCGCGGAACTGGGTACGATCGGGTCAAACTACGTCGTCAGCGGCAGCGGCATATTTCTCGGGCCCTCCGGTGACCCGATTTCGATCGGCCCGGTTTCGCTTCGCGCCACCAACCGCTACACCGGAATCTATGCGCTCGACACCTTCGACGTGACGGATGCGTTTTCGATCTCCGGCGGTGGCCGCTTCAACTATGCGAACATCGTT
>PNLC01000201.1 GCA_013822885.1 Bradyrhizobium sp. | reverse complement strand
ATCTGGGGCCGCCCCAAGAGCCCCGTGAACCGCCGTGAATACGGTCCCGGCCAGCACGGCCAGCGCCGCAAGGGCAAGCTGTCCGACTTCGGCGTGCAGCTCCGCGCCAAGCAGAAGCTCAAGGGCTACTACGCCAACATTTCCGAGCGCCAGTTCCACGGCATCTATGTCGAGGCCGGCCGGATGAAGGGCGATACCGGTGAAAACCTGATCGGCCTGCTGGAGCGCCGTCTCGACACCGTGGTCTACCGCGCCAAGTTCGTCGCCACGATGTTTGCCGCGCGCCAGTTCATCAACCACGGCCACATCAAGGTGAACGGCCGCCGCGTCAACATCTCGAGCTACAAGCTGAAGCCCGGCGACGCCATCGAGATCAAGGAATCCTCCAAGCAGCTCACCCCGGTGCTGGAAGCAAGCCAGCTCGGCGAGCGCGACGTGCCCGACTTCATCGAAGCCGATCACGGCAAGATGACCGCGAAGTTCACCCGCATCCCGGCGCTGTCGGACGTGCCGTTCGCGGTGCAGATGGAGCCGCATCTGATCGTCGAATTCTATTCGCGCTGATCAGGTTTCCATCCCGAGATATCAAAGGCCCCGGTTTTTCCGGGGCCTTTTTGTTTGCGTCTAGTCTGTGTACGTCGCGCGATGTCACAGACGACCGACAAACCGACCCGGATCATGCCTTCGGCAACCCCGACCGAAGCCGAGTTCCCTGCGTGGGCTGACCTTCCTCGCGACGAGCAGATGCGCCGCTACCAAGAGATGTTTAGACATCCGGATTGCAACACCTTCACCGCAACGACGCCCGAAGAAATGTTGGCTGCCGCCCGGAAGCGAGTCGCTGACCGTAGCCAATAAAGCCGAATCGGCTTGACGGGCGTGCTATCCGGCGACGGCTGGCGTCGCAACGAGAACGACGACGTTATCCCTGCTCTTCGCATCCTTGATGATATCTTCGAGAGAACTCGGCTCGGGCGCAACTGCTCCGTCGGCAGCCAGGCCTTCAAGATGGAAGGCGAGGACCTCGGCGCCGATGGCGCGAGCTTCATCAAGCGTTCTGCCGGCGCTGATCACCCCGGGAATATCTGGGAACGAAATGCCGTAGTCGCTGTCCGGCTCCTTATGGATCACTGCAATGTACTGTCGCATCCTGCTCGCCCCTCCAGCGTGCCTGTCAGCGCCGCGCAAGTCCGTTGAATTCATATCATATACAACGCGTCCAACCGACCGGATTCGAGTGTATAACCAAAGCACTCCTTGACGCCCCTGACCTGACACGTGCTTTTGTCATGCGAACGACAAACAATGTGACCCGAAAGTACCCCATGCACAACACCCCTGCCCCGCGCGATCCCAAGGCCGAGCCCATCCGTGTCAACCTGCTGTCGGACACGCAGACGCGCCCGACACCAGCGATGCGCGAGGCGATGGCGCGGGCGGAAGTTGGCGACGAGCAGATCGGCGATGATCCCACGGTAAATCTGTTGTGCGAGCGCGTTGCCAGCCTGCTTGGCAAGGAAGCGGCCGTGTTCATGCCGTCGGGGACGATGTGCAACGTCGCGGCCACCCTCGTGCATTGCCGGCCGGGCGATGAAATCCTGGCCCACGCCAGCGCGCACATCATTGCCCGCGAAGGCGGCGCGCATGCGGCGCTCGGCGGATTCCAGATTACGCCGTTGCCGGGCGACGACGGCCAATTCACGCCCGAAACGTTTCGCGCGGCACTGCACCCGCGCTCGCGTTATCAGCCGCCACAGACCGTCGTCAGCGTCGAGCAGACCGCCAATATCGGCGGCGGCACGATCTGGAAAAAGGCGGCGCTGGATGAAGTCGTGGCGATCGCAAAGGCAAACGGGCTTGTCACCCACATGGATGGCGCGCGGCTGTTGAACGCCTGTGTCGCGACCGGAATATCGGCGAGCGACATGGCCGCGGGCTGGGATTCGGCCTGGATCGATTTCTCGAAAGGCCTCGGCGCGCCGATCGGAGGCGTCCTCGCGGGATCGCGCGCCTTCATCGATGACGTCTGGCGCTGGAAACAGCGCCTCGGCGGATCGATGCGGCAGGCCGGCATTTGCGCGGCCGCCTGCGTCCACGCGCTCGACCATCACGTCGACCGCCTGGCCGACGATCACGCCAACGCCCGCGCGCTGGCGCGGGGGCTGTCGCAAATCAGCGGCATGGAGGTGCAGCAGCCCGAGACCAATCTGGTTTTCTTCAAGCCCGACGGCGCCGGCATCACCGGCGATCGGATGGTCGAAGCGCTGCGCAAGCGCGGCGTCCTGCTCGCCACGATGGACGGGCGTATCCGCGCCTGCACGCACCTCGACGTCAGCGCCGCGATGATCGAGGAGACGGTCAGCCTGGTACGTGAGATCGTGCGGGCGGCGTGAGCCGCGCCTCCTCGCCGGCATTCCCAAGTACTTGTGATTCCGGGCCGGCCTCACGAAGGACGACTGTCGTGACCGTCGTTGCGACTTCAGCAACGGCGGCGCGCGCCTGCCACAGCGTGCCGGCGAGCACGAAATAGATCGCACCGGTCCACATCGCCTGCCAGTTCTCGACCCCTTCGTTGAGAACGATATAGATCGCCGCCAGCACAAACAGTGCCGCAAACACGGCCTCAGCGAGGGGCCGCGCGCCGGATCCTGAACGGTTGAGGAATGCCAATGTCCAGAGCGGCACCACGGCCATGGTCAGGGCGGCGAACGGGAAATCGCGCCAGCGCGCGTCGAACACGAGGCTTAACGCGATCTGCGCGGCAATGACCGTGGTCACGATCAGCGTGATGCCTAGCAAATTCGTCATGAAGAACGGCGTCCGGCCCTTCGGTGGCCCCAGCACGTCGACAAACGCCGGAAGTGCGCGCCCCGACAGCAAGGCATGCGTGGACAACAGCGGCGCCGCTATCCCCGCGGCCAGCAGCAGGCCTTGCAGCAGCCATCCGCCGTACCCGAAACTTTCATGAAGCATCTTCTCGGCGCCTATTCCGAACAGAATGCCGCCGACGGTCGCCGATATCGCGACCGCAATCCATGCCGTCAATCCCGCGGGCGACGGCCGGCGCCTCATCGCCAACAAGCCGCTTGCGAAGACGCCGATGCAGAGAACCAGCCCGCACGCCATCTGCAGCTTCCAGAACGGATGGTTGCCGATGGCCTCCCCGGCCGGATATTTCAGCTTGCGATCGACGCTGTCGAACAAGCCCCAATAGCCACCCACCGTTCCTTCCCATCGGCGCTTCCATGGCTCGTCATAGGCCTCGAACAGATTGACGCGAAAGTTCTCCCGCCGCGCGCGATCGAGAAGCTCGGAGATAAAGCGTGCCTGGTTGATGCGGGAGGCGAGAGCCCCCTCGCGCATTCGCCCATGGCTGGGCCAGCCGGCTTCGCCGATCAGGATCTCCTTGCCGGGAAAGGCCGCCGCCACCTGCTTGCGGATGCCATCCACATGCGCAGCCGCGTCCTCGGCCCGGGGCGGAAAGTCCTCCCAATAGGGCAGGAAATGAATGGTGACGAAATCGACATCGGCGCCGATCTCCCGGTAACGCAGCCAGAACTCCCAGACATCGGCGTAGGTCACCGGCACGTCCACGCGCGGCTTGACCGAGCGGATGATTTCCCGAAGGTCGGACGCGACCATCTCGCCGCGCAGCAACACTTCGCTGCCGACGATGATCGCCGTGATCGTGTCCGGATGATCCTTGGCCAGCCCGACCGCGATATCGATCAGGTGAGAATTCTTTGCGCGATCGCGTCCAATCCAGATACCGAGCAGGACCTTCAACCCGGCCCTCGACGCAAGCTCGGGCACCTTGTCCAGTCCGTTGTCGATGGAATAGGTGCGGATGCATTTGGATACCTTCGCAAGTTCGCGCAGATCCTCCATGATCTGCTCAGGGCTGACGACGAGTGTCTGATCGTGCGGCGTCTGTTCGTTGCGGAAGGGCGCGTAGGACACACACTCCAGCTTCGTCTCACCATCGATAGGTGCGCGCGCCAGCGTCACCGGCGTGGCCAGCCACCACCACGCCGCTGCAATGACACTCAGCGATAGAAGGAAAAGCGCCAGCGGCGTACGAAAGCCGATTGGTCCTGCTCCAGAACAAGCGAATGATCAGCCTGTTTAACTCTGCGCGAGAGGCGTGTCGACTCTTCACAATTGCGCCGCAAAACAGATGCGGTGATATAATCTGCTGCAGGCACCAAGCATCAGGAGCGGGTCTTGCTGCCGAGAATCGATCCCGCCCGCGACCAGTGAAACGATGCCACTCAAGAGATTTTCCCGTCGCCAGTTTGCCAGAATCGCGGGCTGGTCGGCCCTCGGAATGTCGACGCTGTCGAGCCGATCCGGTCTGGCCCAATCAGGCCAGGAGAGCGGGTCACAGAATCGAAGCGCTGCCAAGGGCTTTCCGAACGATTTTTTGTGGGGGACGGCGACGTCATCCTACCAGGTCGAGGGGGCCGTCAACGAAGACGGCCGCGGCCCGTCGATCTGGGACCGGTTCGCCCACACGCCCGGCATGATCTCCGATCGCAGCACCGGCGACATCGCGGCCGATCATTTTCATCGGTACAAGGAAGACGTTCAGTTGATGAAGGCGCTGGGAGCGAAGGCCTATCGATTTTCGATCGCGTGGCCCCGCGTCTTCCCGGAAGGGTCAGGTTCGCCAAATCCAAAAGGCCTCGATTTCTATAATCGGCTGCTGGACGAATTGGCCGCGAACGGCATCGAACCGTTCGTTACTCTGTATCACTGGGACCTGCCTCAGGCGCTGCAGGATCGCCACGGCGGCTGGACGTCCCGCGAGACCTCGAAGGCATTTGCGGATTACGCAGCCTATGTCGCGGCGCGCCTGGGCGACCGCGTGAAGCATTACTTCACGATCAACGAATGCTCGAGGCTGGTGCATCTCGGCCATGGAATTGGCGCCGACGCACCGGGACTGAAACTATCCCCATCGGAAATCAAGCAGGTCCGGCACCATGTGGCGCTGGGACACGGCCTTGCGGTCCAAGCCATCCGGGCCCATGGACGCGCCGGGACCAGGGTCGGTCCGGCAGAGAATGCCGTGAGCTGCATCCCTGCCGTCGAGACGCCGGCAAACGTCCGCGCTGCGGAAAAGGCGATGCGCGAACTCAATGCCGGCTATCTGACGGTCATGCTCGAGGGCAAATATACGGATGCCTATCTTGCGCAGGATGCTCCGAAATACACCACCGGGGATCTGCGCATCATCTCCTCCCCGATCGACTTTGTCGGGATCAATGTCTACATGCCCGATCATTACGTCGTTGCCGCCGACAACGAACGCGGCTTCACGCTGGCGCCGTTCCCCGCCTCGTTCCCGCACATGAAGGCCACCTGGCTCAGGCCGGGTCCCGAAACGATGTACTGGGTGCCTCGCCACGTGGCCAAAATCTGGAACGTGAAGTCGATCTACATCACCGAGAACGGAACGTCGGGGAGCGACCAGCCAGCGGCGGACGGCACCATCTATGATGTCGATCGCATCATGTACCTGCGCAACTATCTGACGCAGTTGCAGCGCGCGACTTCCGCGGGCGTGCCCGTGCACGGATATTTCCTGTGGAGCCTGATGGACAATTTCGAATGGTCGGATGGCTATGAACAACGCTTCGGCCTCTACCACGTCGACTTCGCCACGCAGCGACGCACGCCGAAGCTGAGCGCATCATTCTATCGCGAGACGATTGCGCGGAACGCCGTGATGTAACCGGCGACTTTCAATCGGTCGTGCGCAGGCCCTTGCCCAACGCCTCGAACATGATCGTCTTCAGCGCCAGCTGGATCCGCCCGCCCTGGGTCGGGGCCTGCACCATGAAGACGACGAGCAGGTCGTCCTCGGGATCGACGAAGTAGAAACTGCCGCCCGCGCCGTCCCACCTGTATTCACCGAGCGGCCAGTTCGTATTCGGCGGCGGCGAGGTGCGCACGGCAAAGCCGAGACCGAAGCCGCTGCTCGGGCCCGGAAAATAGAAGGGATCGTGCAGGATTCCGGTCTCCGGCCCGATCTGGTCGGACGTCATCAGCGCGACCGTTTCCGGCTTGAGGTAGCGCTTGCCGTCCAGCTTGCCGCCATTGAGCAACATTTGCAGAAAGCGGGCGTAGTCCGAGGTGGTCGAGACCAGGCCCGCGCCGCCCGATTGCCAGCGCCGCGGCGCTGTCGGGTCCTTGATGCCCGCCACCCGAAACTGATCGACGGGAAATCCCTGGGCAATGCGCGGCCACTTCGCTTTATCCGCGACATAATACGCGGTGTCGGACATGCCGAGCGGATCGAACAATCTTTGCTTTTCAAACTGATATAACGACTGCCCCGAGACCACCTCGACGACGCGGCCGAGCACGTCGGTGGAATGGCTGTAATTCCAGCGCGTTCCGGGCTGCTCGGCAAGCGGCAGCGTCGCGATCCGATCGGCGAATTCGGCATTGTCGAAATCGCCGGCATATAGTTTTGCATTGGCATAGAGTTTCTGCACCGCAGTCTCGCCGAAGAAACCGTAGGTGATGCCCGACGTGTGCCGCAGCAGATCCCTGATCGTGATCGGGCGTTTCAGCGGCTCGAGCTTGAGCGGAGGCTGTCCCGCTTCATCGGAAAGATCGACGCCGACTTTTACATCCGCAAACGAGTGAATGTATTTCGAAACGGGATCGTCGAGGGAAAGCTTGCCGTCATCGACCAGCATCATCACGGCAACCGAGGTGACGGCCTTCGACATCGAGTAGATCTGGAAAATCGTGTCCGGCGTCATCGGCTGGCCGGTCGCGGGATCGCGGACGCCGAAACTCTCGAAATAGACCGGCTTGCCGCGCTGCTGGATCAGCAGGATGGCCCCGGGAATCTTGCCGGTCGTGATTTCGTTGCGGACGTGGTCCCCGATCCGTTCCAGGGCTGCGCGCGAGAAGGTTGGCGCATTGGGCGCTTTCGGCTCGGCTCGCCCCTCGTGCCGCCATCCTGCGGCCAGGAGAACGGCCAGCGCCGCGACAGCAAGGCAGCGCCCTGCGGCGCGGTTAGTTCTCCAGCGCTTCATAGACCAGCTGCTTCAGCGTCCGCTGGACGCGCTGGCGCTCGGTCGGCGTCTGCTCCAGCACCACGAAGAACATGTCCTGCTTGCGGTCGACCACCATGTAGCAGCCGGAAGCGCCATCCCATTTCAGCTCGCCCAGCGATCCCGGCGGCGGCGGCTTGGCGTTACCGGGATCGGTGCGGACGGCAAGTCCAAGCCCCATGCCGAAGCCGTCACCGGGAAAATAAAAATGATCCCGCTCGACCCCGGAGCCCTTGCCGGTCTGGTCCGATGCCATCAATTCGAACGTCTTCGGACTGAGATAGGTCTTGCCCTCGAACGTCCCGCCATTGAGCAGCATCTGCGCAAAGCGCGAAAAGTCCGACATGGTCGAAACCATGCCGCCGCTGGCGGATTCCCACTTCTGGCGAACCTC
>PNLC01000200.1 GCA_013822885.1 Bradyrhizobium sp. | reverse complement strand
TTGCGCGGCTCCTCGATTGCAACTCCGGCCGGCCACAGCCGTATCACCTACCGCAACTTCTTCTATCCACACCACCGCTGGCAATTTACGGGGTTACGCCTCGCCGATTACGCCTGACATTCCCCATCAGTAGTAGGCGCGCCGGTAAGCGCGTTCTGGAGAGTATCATGAATGTGCATGCCGCCGCTTTGGCCCAAACGTACCAGCTCGATGAGCAGACGTCGGCGTTCGCCGGAGACGTGATCGGCGGCCTGTCGCAATTTCCGAAGCGGCTGTCGCCGAAATATTTCTACGACAGCGTGGGCTCGGAGCTGTTCGAGCAGATCACGGTTCTTCCGGAATATTATCCGACCCGCACCGAGCTCAGCATCCTGCGCAGTCGCGGGGGGGAGATCGCGCACATCATTCCGAAAGGCGCGGCACTGGTGGAGTTCGGCGCCGGCGCAACCACCAAGGTCCGCCTGCTGCTGGAGCAATGCGATTTCAGCGCCTACGTCCCGGTCGATATCTCCGCCGACTTCCTCAACGCGCAGGCCGGCGGCTTGCGCAAGGATTTCCCCGACCTCGGCGTTTATCCGGTCGCCGCCGACTTCACCGCGCCATTCGAGCTGCCGGCCGAAATCGCAGGCATGCCCAAGGTGGGATTCTTCCCGGGATCGACGCTCGGCAATTTCGAGCCTCACGAGGCGCACGCTTTCCTGCGCAGCGCGCGCGCGATTCTCGGAGAGGGCGCGCTGATGATCATCGGCGTCGATCTCGAAAAGAACGAGCGCGTGCTGTACGACGCCTATAACGATGCCGCCGGCGTCACCGCGAAATTCAATCTCAATGTGCTGGTGCGTATCAACCGCGAGCTCGGCGGCAATTTCGACGTTTCCGCGTTCATGCATCGCTCGATCTACAATCGGGAGCGCCATCGGATCGAGATGCATCTGATCGCCAAGAAGGCGCAGACCGTGCGCATTCTTGGGCGGAATTTTTCGTTCCGCCCCGGAGAAAGCATTCATACCGAGTCGAGCTACAAATACAGCCTCGATCGCTTTACTGCGCTGGCGCGCGGCTCGGGCTGGTCGGTGCGGGAATCCTGGACCGATCCGGACCAGATGTTTTCCGTGCACGCGCTGGTGGCCTCGGACTGAAGCCGCGGTAACGACACGCGCACCGGCGCCTGTCGTTACGCCTCCTGTTTCAGCCCTGCGAGGTTTGGCCTTGTTGAGTCGGGCCTTTTCGATTCACGCCTTGGCGCTGAATCGCCTGCGAACCGGCCGCGGCCTGCGGGTCGGCACGATCCTGGGCGCGATGGATATCCAATCGTCTGACAACCGTTCCGCGTCCAGCAGCCATGCATGGATGATGCGCCATTTGTCCTGCCCGCGCGACTGGAAATCCAGCAGCGACGATCCGACGTCCTGGAGTTCGTGGAAGAACTTCAACGAATCTTTTCCGGTGGGTCCGTCCTGCCCGACGGCCTGCGTTGAAATCCATCGGTCCCATTCGCTGATGATCAATATTCTTGCTTCACTTTGTTTCATAGGCACGCATTCCCAACCACGGTCCCCGTGGGCACTGAGTGATCGCGCTGGTCAAACGATGGAGGAAGGTGCTAACGCCGCCGCGCGTCAACGCACCTGCCGGGGCGCACTATAAACAAACTTCTTAACAAATCTTCATCTTTATGTTTTTTGATTCCGCCCGCAATTCGCTGCATCTCGGCTGCGGTTTGCCCTTCGAACCGTCCAAATTTTGACGCGGACTCAGCCGAGTCTCTGCACACGGCTTGGCTCGGGGGAGTTTGTGCCAGGGGTGTCAGTAATGGGGAACGCGTATCCAGCGACCAATGGGAAGCAGCGCTCCAGCGCGTCGTCTGTTCGCGAAGATGCCGCCTGGGATGAGGACGACATCGAGCGGGTATCGCTCGTCGAGGAGAATGCCAGACTTCGGGAGCTTGTCGTCAAGCTCTCCGATATCGTTCTGCGAAACGTCGTCGAACGGAAATAGCCTGCTCTTTTCCTGAAGCCGCGGCACGCATATCCGGGACTCCCTTCAAATGGGTCCTGGAAGAAAAGGCGTGCGCGGAAATCCGCACGGCGCACTATGCATGCGCCGGGGATCGCAGCGAGATCGATTCCCATACCGCCACCACGATCATGATCGTGGTGGTCAGGATCGACAGCGTCAGCGGCGGCAGCTCGCTTGCAAACCAGGCAAGCAGGCAAAGCGCAATGATTCCGAAGCCGTGCGAGAGCTGCAGGAAGCCGCGAAAACTGTACTTGAACAGGATCGTTCCGAACAGGAACAGCAAGGGACCGCCGATCGAGCTAAGCACCGTCTTGAGGTCGGAATGACCGCCCGGGTGTTTCAGCACGAGTTCGTCCGCCACCGCGCAAATGATGATGCCGGCGACGATCGGCATGTGCAGATAGGTATAGGCGAGTCGCGCCAGCCTTCCGGGTTCGCTCGATTTCGAAATTTCCTCAGAACCGGCTTCCGCGCCCTTGTGGAAATAGATCCACCACATCGCGATGCTTCCACCGAGCACCGAGACGAATGCGGTCACGTTTTCCGCCGACCAGGCAAGCCCTGAAAACGTCGCACCGGTAACGATGACGGATTCGCCCAGTGCAATGATGACGAAAAGCGCGCAGCGTTCGGCCATGTGGCCGCCTTCGATCACCCAATCCGCGACCGAGGACGGGCCGTATCGGGGAATCCAGAACCGCACTGCCGGCGACATGTATTCGATGACGAGCGCAATCGCCCACAGTACCAGCCGCGATTGGCCTTCCGCCAACCCGCCGGCAATCCAGAAAACGGCCGACATCGACAGCCATGCGGTGATGCGAATGGCGTTCATCCGCGCCGACATCCGCTGCGGCGGCGTCGAGACCCAGAGAAAGACCGTCTTGCCGACCTGCATCGCGGCGTAGGCAATGGCGAACCACAACCCGCGACCGTCGAATGCCGTCGGGATCGAGGTCGACAGCACCAGCCCGCCAAGCATCATCGCAAACAGCAGCAGGCGGACCGGGGTCTGTTCGGGATCGAGCCAGTTGGTGATCCAGGTGGTAAAGACCCAGACCCACCACACCGCGAGAAACAGCAGCGTGACCTGCAATACGCCCAATGGCGTAAAATGGGCCAGCAGCGTGTGCGCGATTTGCGTGACCGCAAAGACGAAGACGAGATCGAAGAACAGCTCGGCATACGTCACGCGGTGGTGCCGGTGCGGCGCGATCTCGCGATACATCGCGCCGTGTGAATTGCCGGTCATCGGTGTGCCCCTCGCTACCGCCCGCCGGAAGCTAGCTTTCCGGTACCCCGGGTCCGCCAGGTACCCCGGTCTGCAGCGCCAGCGCGTGCAGCACCCCGCCCATCTGCCCCTTGAGCGACTGGTAGACGATCTGGTGCTGCTGAACGCGTGACTTGCCGCGGAAGGATTCCGAGATCACGGTCGCGGCGTAATGGTCGCCGTCGCCTGCGAGATCGCGGATCGTCACCTCAGCATCGGGGATAGCTGCCTTGATCATCGATTCGATATCGTGGGCGTCCATCGGCATCCAGCACGTCTCCGTCAGGTGTTTCTCGTCACGGCCCGGTTTCAAATCATGGCCCGCTCGCGCGGCCGTGATAGCCAAACCTAGCGCGTACGCTCTTCTAGGTCACGCCTTGCAACACTATATCCCCGGTCCAACCGTTTGACACCGTGAGATCCGGTCGCGCCCGATCATTTCGGGCTGACCCAAAAAGAGGCCCAGAACCATGAAACTTCCCGGTCCCGACCATCCGATCACGATTACGGCAAATCCGAAGCGCGTCCGGGTCTCCGTCGGCGGAGTCGTCATCGCCGACACCACCCGTGCCATGACCCTGAAGGAAGCCAGCTATCCGGCGGTGCAGTATGTGCCGCGCGAGGACGCCAACATGGCGCTGCTGGCCCGCACCGAACGGACGACGCACTGCCCCTACAAGGGTGATGCGAACTATTTCAGCATCAACGCCAACGGCAAAAGCATCGAAAATTCGATCTGGACCTATGAAACGCCGTTTCCGGCCATGGCCGAGATCGCCGGGCATCTGGCGTTCTATCCGGACAAGGTGACGATCGAGGAAGTCGCCTGAGTGCCTGATCCAAAGAATTTGCTGCACGGCCGCACGCTGCGTCGTAAGACTTGCTGAGTCGGGTTCCCGTCTGCAACATCCGACACCACGAGTCTGGCTGGGAGACGCGCATGACATCGATTTCCGCCGTGGGGCAGGCCGACGCGGGCGCCGTACCCAAGGCAAAATCGCGCAACCTGTCGCTCGACCGCGCCCGCACCTTCCTGACGCTGGTGGTGCTGCTGCATCACGCCGTGATCCCCTACACCTATTTCGGTCACACCGATCCGAAGTACTTCTTCGGCTTCGACATGATCGTGCTCGCCACCGACAGCTTCTTCATGGCGATGTTCTTTTTCTTGTCGGGGTTGTTCGCCTGGTCCGGGATCGCCCGGAAGGGAGCGGCGAACTATATGGCGGACCGCCTGCTCCGGCTTGGTCTCCCGTTCGTGATCTGCGCGTTCACGGTGATTCCGCTCGCCTATTACGCGATCTCGCTGCGACACCATCCCGAAATCGGCTTTTCGGAGTTTTGGTGGAATATGATCACGAAAGGTCCGTGGCCGAGCGGGCCGATCTGGTTTCTCTGGGTTCTGTTCGCCTTCGACCTGGTTGCCTGCCTGCTGTACCGGCTGTCGCCCAACCTGCTCGATCCGATCAATCGCCTCTCGCTGCGCGGCCGACGCCGGCCCGCGGAGTTCTTCGCGGTCATGCTGGCCGTCACCGCTGCGTTCTACGTTCCCGGGCTGATGATCTATGGCCCAAGCAATTGGTTCGAGTTCGGGCCGTTCTCGGTCCAGCACGGGCGCGTCATGCTCTATGCGAGCTACTTCTTTTTCGGCGCCGGCATCGGCGTTGCGGCAATGGACCGGGGGCTGCTCGCTGTAGACGGCCGGATGGCAAAGGTGAGCTGGGACTGGATGGTGCTGGCGATCGTTCCGTATTGCCTGCTGTGGGGGCTTATCTTCATCAAGCGCGAAATACTGGGCAACCCGTCGCCGTTGCCGAACTGGTATGAAGCGCTCTATGCCATCTGCTTCACGGTCTTCAGCGTCGCCGTCATGTTTCTGATCCTGGCCTTTTTCCAGAGGTTCAGGCAGTCAGGCTCAGCCAAACTGCTCGATCCGATGCAGGCGGATGCCTACGGCATGTTCCTGGTGCACTACCCGATCGCGCTATGGCTGCAATACTGGCTGTTCGACTACGACCTGCCGGCCATCGTCAAGGCGACAGTAGGGTTCGTGCTGACGGTCGCGTTCAGCTGGGCACTGACGCGCGCGTTACGGCAGATTCCGGGCGCCACAAGGGTGCTTTAGGCATCGTCAACCGTCATTGCGAGCGCAGCGAAGCAATCCATCTCGCAGCGACTGGAAAGATGGATTGCTTCGCTGCGCTCGCAGTGACGTGGAGAGAGCGAGCCTACGACGCCTTGCCGTTCATATAGGCCGGCAGCCAGTGCTCGAAAGCCGACTGAAGCGACCCCACCGCGACCTCCGCCTCGCCCGCAACGGCAATCACATCGCCGCCCGTGGTGCCGATCCGCACGCAGGGAACGCCCGCGCCCTTCATCTTGGCCAGCACCAGGCCGGCATCCGCGGCAGGCACCGTCACGATGTAGCGCGCCTGGTCTTCGCCGAACCAGTACGCATGCGGCACGGTCGCGCTCGGCGCCGCCAGTAGCTGTGCGCCGATGCCGC
Source organism: Bradyrhizobium sp. (assembly GCA_013822885.1). GTDB lineage: Bacteria > Pseudomonadota > Alphaproteobacteria > Rhizobiales > Xanthobacteraceae > Bradyrhizobium. The sequence continues at coordinate 1,730 of PNLC01000200.1, read as the reverse complement.
TTGCTATCGCCATCTCGGCCAGCGCAATCAGGAGCCCGCCGTCGGAGACGTCATGCACCGCGGTCGCGGTGCCGGCGTGGATCATGCCGCGCACGACGTCGCCATTGCGTTTCTCGGCGGCGAGATCGACCGGCGGCGGCGCGCCCTCTTCGCGGCCGCAGACATCGCGCAGGTACACCGACTGCCCAAGCCAGCCCTGCGTGTCGCCGATCAGCAGGATGGCTTCGCCGGCCGCCTTGAAGGCCAACGTTGCCGACTTGGTGAAGTCGTCGAGCAGACCGACACCGCCGATCGAGGGCGTCGGCAGGATGCCGCGGCCGTTGGTCTCATTGTAGAGCGAGACGTTGCCGGAGACGACCGGGAAGTCGAGCGTGCGGCAGGCCTCGGAAATACCCTTCAGGCAGCCGACGAACTGGCCCATGATCTCGGGACGTTCCGGATTGCCGAAGTTGAGGTTATCCGTGATCGCCAGCGGACGGCCGCCGACCGCGGTGATGTTGCGCCAGGCTTCCGCCACCGCCTGCTTGCCGCCTTCGAACGGATCGGCCTCGCAATAGCGCGGCGTCACGTCGACGGTGAGCGCGAGCCCCTTCGGCCCGTCCTCGACGCGCACCACCGCGGCGTCGCCGCCGGGACGCTGCACGGTGTTGCCGAGAATGACGTGATCGTACTGCTCCCAGACCCAGCGCTTCGAGCACAGCTCCGGCGTTGCGATCAGTTTTTCCAGCGCCGCCGCGATGCCGAGCGGCGGCTCCACTTCGCGCGCGTGCACGACCGGCAACGGCGCGGACGCGACATGCGGCCGGTCGTAGAGCGGCGCCTCGTCGCCGAGTTCCTTGATCGGCAGGTCGGCCATGACGTCGCCGCCATGCTTGACCACGAAGCGCTTGCTTGGCGTAGTGTAGCCGACGATCGCGAAATCGAGCCCCCACTTCGTGAAGATCGCCTCGGCCTCTTTTTCCTTCTCCGGCTTGAGCACCATGAGCATGCGCTCCTGGCTTTCCGAGAGCATCATCTCGTAGGCGCTCATGCCGGTTTCACGCGTCGGCACGCTGTCCAGAATGAGGTCGACGCCGAGATCGCCCTTGGCGCCCATCTCGACCGCCGAGCATGTCAGCCCGGCCGCACCCATGTCCTGGATCGCGATCACGCAGCCTTTTTCCATGATCTCGAGGCAGGCCTCCAGCAGCAGCTTTTCGGCGAAGGGATCGCCGACCTGCACGGTCGGCCGCTTCTCCTCGGAATTGTCGTCGAACTCGGCCGACGCCATCGAGGCGCCGTGGATGCCGTCCCGGCCGGTCTTGGAGCCGAGGTAGACGATCGGCATGTTCACGCCCGATGCCGCCGCATAGAAGATCTTGTCGGTCTCGGCGAGGCCGACCGCCATCGCATTGACCAGGATGTTGCCGTCATAGCGGGTGTGGAAACGCACCTGGCCGCCGACGGTCGGCACGCCGAACGAATTGCCGTAGCCGCCGACACCGGCCACCACGCCCGAAACCAGATGGCGCGTCTTCGGATGCTCGGGCGCCCCGAAAGAGAGCGCGTTGAGGCAGGCGACCGGCCGTGCGCCCATCGTGAACACGTCGCGCAGAATGCCGCCGACGCCCGTCGTCGCGCCCTGGTACGGCTCGATGTAGCTCGGGTGGTTGTGGCTCTCCATCTTGAACACGACCGCCTGGCCGTCGCCGATATCGATCACACCGGCGTTCTCGCCCGGTCCCTGGATT
>PNLC01000199.1 GCA_013822885.1 Bradyrhizobium sp. | reverse complement strand
CCGAGCTGAGATTGGTGATGAACCGGTAAGCCTCGCCGACCGTCCCGATCGACACCGTCTTGCCGTTCAGCTTGATATTGAAAACCGCCCGCAATGGGGTGTCGCAGTCGGAAGCGGCGCTTGCGACCGCGGTCATGACGGCGACGGTGAACGCCGCGACGCGGTGAGACCTTCCTTGAGGCTCGGCACGACGACCAAGCGCTTGACCTCGCCGTTATGATACGCCGCCAGGAACCGGTCGTACTCCTTGATCGACACGCAGCCGTTGGAATCGCCGTTGGGGCCGAGCAGATAGCTGTGCACGAGCAAGCCGGTCCGGCCATGCATTTCGTTTTCACCCACCGGGGTCATGCGCAGCGCGGCGACACCATGAAACAGCTTCTCGCGCGGTCTCAGATCGTAGATGTTCGGGGGCGTCGCGCCGACCATGCGCCGGTCGACATAGGCCGGATTGTCCATCAGGCCGCCCAGCCCCGAGTGCGCCTCCAGCTTGACGCCGTTGGGCAGGTACACCGCGCGTGCAGAGATGTCATAGACCGCGGTTTGGCCGTCGTAGCCAAGCGCCAGGAGATCCTTTTTCTCAGTGAACAGGCCGTCATTGGGTGTCAACGATGCCAGCGTGAACTTCATCGGCATCAGATTGGAAAGCTTGATATCGGCGAGCTTGTCAAACAGGGTGCGCTCGTCCGACGCCGCCGCAGGTTGCGGATCGACCTTCATTGCGAGAGCAGCGTCCACCGGCCGCGACCGCGGCATCGGCACCGCTGTGGCCTCGGTCGATGGCGCGGGCTGATCGGCCTGGACGGGCTCGCTGGGGCGCGGTTGTCCCCCAAGCTGGCCTTCGATGTGCCCGAACTCGGCATCGAAATTGGTCCGCGCCGGGCGGCTGGCGGAGCGCCAGGGGTAGTTCATCACCCGAGAATTGCGCGCCGATCCCGAGCCAAAGCGGTCGTCGAACGAAGTGGTGGGGATGGAGGCGGTCGAGACATTCGCCGATGCGGAAGTCTGCAGCCAATCGGTCGGGTCGTAACCTGCGATCCAGCCGGCGAAGCCCAACGCAACGCCCAGCGCGGCGACGCTGCACGCCACCTTGCCGAACAATCGACTGCCCCGGCTCGAATCAAGCCCGGTTGCGCTGGTCGTCCTGCTATCCATCCGTCCCCGGCACGGCGCTTCGGAATCACGTCTAATTCCGTAGGGATTCACCGAATAAGCCCCAACATAATGCCAATCAAAGTAAGGCATAATCGAGACAGTCGGGTACGGCCAATTTCCCTGGCCAAACCCGCTGAATCGACCCCGGATCATCGTAAACCGGCCGGCGCTTTCCGGGCAACAGGGATCAGGGAGCAAGAGTCGGATTGGTATTAGGTGCGGGCGCCGGCTCCGCCTCGGAATCCTCCGGCAGCCTGTCGCCGTGGATGTCGAGCGCCGGCCCGATCCAGATCGGATCGGCCAGGTGGTCCCGGCGGGGGTTGGCCGTATTCGGATGGACCAGCACGCTCAGCCTGCCGTGATTGAGCATCAGCCATGGGACCAGTTCGGCAAAGATCCCGCTGGAAAAGGCCACCTGGTACATGGCCTGGTCGTGCGGGCCGACCTTGACGTCGTGCCACCGCCCGAGCGTGACCGAGAAGCGCTCGCCGATCCAGGTGCGCAACTGCTCGGCCTCCGGCCGGGTAGTCGCCGGGTCGTAGTAGATGTGGGCGTGATAGCTTGCGATCTCGCCGATCGATCGCGGATCGCCCGCCTCGGGCTCACCCGTCATTACTGCGCTCCACGCCATAGTGCCTTGAACCGGTCGATGATCGCTGCAACCGGCGGCGCGGTCAATGTGCAGATGTCAGCCCGCGACCGGCGCCTCCTCGACGATCTCGATCGCCAGTTCCGGACAATTGGCCCTGGCGATCCATGCTTGGTCTTCGAGAGCGGACGAGACATGGCCGGAGCCGCGGACGCGAGCGCTGCCGAATTCATCCAGCTCAAACAGCTCGGGCGCCAGCGCATGGCAGCGCGCGTGGCCCTGGCATTTCTCCGCATCGATCCGGACGACGAGCCTGCGATCTTCGGTCATCGTTACGCCTGACCGGCTTTGGCGAAACGCTTCTCGACATTGCGTTTGATGTTCTGGAGCCCGATCATCGCTTCCTCATCCATCCGCGCGATCTGCTCGGCGCTGGGCTCCGAGGGCCGATCGGGGTTGCGCAATTTCCGCGTATACTTCGTGCCGCCTGCCACCGCCTCGAAGGTGTAACGGATAACGATCTTGCCGATGAAATCGGTATCGGCTTCGACGGTCCAGGCGTTGGGCGGATCGCTCTCGGTGACCGTCCAGGCAAGACGAATTTCGCCGCGCTTGATATGCCACTGCTCTCCGAAGGTTTCGCCGCGCAGCAAGGGCCGGTCTTCGCCGTCGATGTGATGGGAGGCGGCGAGCCACTCCGGCCAGGAATTCGGATTGCAGACGTAGTCGTAGACCGCTGAGGGCGGGGTCTCGATCGTGATGTCGTGGCTTCGTTGAAACGATACGCCCATTGCCGGCCCTTCTTTCGAGTTTCGTTGCTGCATGCGAACAGATCGGCGCCACCCGGCTCATCCGATCCTGATCGGTAAATTGCGGGGGCCGCGAACCGTGCCTTGCGACCATGTGGTAGACTTCGAACGATCGAGGCTGAACGTGGGAATGCGTTTGAGCCATTCCTGCAATGCCACTACCATTTCCATCCGCGCCAGGTTCGAGCCGATGCAGCGATGAATGCCGAGCCCGAAAGCGGCGTGCGGATTGTGCTTGCGGTCGATCAAGACCTGGTCGGCGTCGGGAAATTTTTCGGGGTCACGGTTGGCGGCCGGAAATGACAGGAGCACCATCTGCCCTTCCCGCATCGGGCAGCCGCCGATTTCGGTTGTCCTGGCGATCTCCCGTGCCATCGTCACCGGCGCATAGGCGCGCAGGAATTCCTCAACCGCGGTCGGAATCAATTCCGGCTCCGCGACGAGCCTTGCCCGATCCCGCCCGTGTGTCGCCAAATGCCACAGGGATGATCCGATCGCGCTCCAGGTGGTGTCGATGCCGGCCACCAGCAACAGCCGCAGGGCGCCGAGAACCTGACGGTCCGAGAACGGCTCGCCATCGGGAGAACGCGCCGTAATCAGGAAGCTGACGAGGTCCTCACCCGGGTTTTCGCGGCGTGCCTTGATCTGCACCTCAAAATACGCGGCGATCGCCTCCTCCGCCTGCCGGAGCGCCTGCTCGTCGGTGACGCCGGTCTGCAGCGCCATCGTGATCCATTCGCGGAACTGATCGCCGTGCTCGGCCGGAATGCCCAGCATATGGGTGATGATGAGTACCGGAATGTTCTGGGCGTAGTCGACGGCGCCGTCGCACCCGCCACTGGCGACAAAGCGATCGATCAACTCATTGCAGACGACCCGCGCCTTCACTTCGAGCTTCGCCACGGCCTGAGGCGTGAAGGGAGGGATCAAGGCCATCCGCATCGGACGATGGTCAGGCGGATCCGATGTGATCGGCGGCGAATTCACCCGATAATCGCTCTCGCGGACGACCACGCGCCGGGACGAGAAATGCTCGTAATCGTAGGCGATGTCGCGGATGTCCTGATAGCGCGTCGGGAAGTAGACACCCTTGTAGCGGTCCGTATGGGCGACCGGGCAACGCTGCCTCAATCCATCCCAAATTCCGTAAGGATCAATCGTCCAGGCCGGATCGAGGTGGTCCCAATCCGTGGCCCAATCGGCAACCGGCGGACGTGCGGTCATGCTCACTCCCGGGTAGATTTCTTGCGGGGCCGATTGGCCTTTCCGATCGGCGTGCAGCATGATATATCAGTTAATATATCAGACGTGTCACGTCAACGTGATTCGAGCCGGGACCAGACGCCTTGTCCAAAGCCTCTAGGAAACCCAAGGCGCACGCGCCGTGCCCGGCGGAAGCCGAAAGTCTGACCGATCGGGCCTATAAGCTGCTCGAAGAAATGCTCGCCACCCTGCAATTGCCCCCCGGAACGCCTGTATCGGAGGCCGAGCTTTCATCCCAGCTCGGAATTGGCCGCACGCCGGTCCGCGAAGCCATGCAGCGGCTGGCGCGGGAACGGCTTCTGCTGGTTCTGCCCCGCCGCGGCTGCATCGTCACGCCGACCAGGCCCGAGGAAGAGGTGATGCTGATCGAGACACGGCGCGCGATCGAGACGCTGGTGATGGAGACGGCGGCCGCACGGGCGAGCGAATCCGAACGCAGGCAGTTCAGCGAGATCGCCGCGCGAATGAAGACCGCGCTGCGCACGCACGACTTTGATGCCTTCGCGCGGCTCGATGCTGAATTCAATCGCCTTTGCATTGCCGCCTGCCGAAACGAACTTGCGGGTTCGATGATGCAGGTGATCGCGCCGCTAAGTCGCCGCTTCTGGTTTACGCATCACGGCCGAACACTGTCGAAGGAAGGCGTGGAAGCCCACATAGAGATCGCGCTTGCGTTGTCGCGCGGCGACGCCAAGGCGGCGCTGTCCGGAACCCGGCGGCTGCTTCGCTATGTCGAGAGTCGCATCGGTCAATCCAGCGTGACGGCCTGAGAAGGATTATCGCGCAGTCAGCCCGATCGCTTCTTGCCGCCTTCGAAGACGGTCATTCCGGCGGCGGGATCGAGGTCAACCTCGGTTGCCTCTGTCAGGCGCGCCATCATCATGTAGAAGCCGATCGCGAGGATAGATTCGACGATCTCCTGCTCGCTGAAATGCGACCGCATGGCAGCGAAGACTGGCTCGGCGACACGGACGCTGTCGATCACTTCCCGGCCGAACGCCAGCAGCGCCTGCTCGGCGGCGTTGAAAGCAGCGTCATCGTAGCTGCCCTGTTCGATGCAATCGATCTGTCGCTGGGTGACGCCGACGCCGAGCGCGATCGGAACATGCTGCCGCCACTCGTAGACGCCCTTCTGCCGCTGCGCGACCTGCAGGATCAGCAACTCGCGATTGACGTGGTTGAGCTTCTGCTTGTGCAGAATCGAATTGGCGAACCGCATCGCTGGAATGAAATTGGCATCGGCATGCGCCATCATCCGGAAAATGTTCAATACGACCGGCATCCTGTCAAAGGACGCGCGGATATCGCCGCTGGTTACCGCCGGGTCGATCAGGGGTAGTCTCGCCATCCGTCTCTCCTCGTTTCTGGTTCTCGTTGATGCGGAGACTTCCGCGTTTCCTGCAGGTTACGTCACAAATGCCGCGCGCGCCTCAGCGCTTGACATCCCGGACCGGATCGGAGCCATCCCAACCGGCTGCAACCTTGCGGATGTGCTCGAAGAAACCGCCCTTGCTTCCGCTGATGTCTGAAATCTCCACCACGGTGCCGGGATGGGCCTGCGTGTCGAAATAGGCAAAGCGCCCCTTTTCGCCACCAATCTGGCCTTCGTGCCCCACCTTGTAACCAAGCCCGAGCGCGCGGTCGTAGAGTTTCTGATACTCCTTGGTCCAGTACGACATGTGCTGCAGGCCCTCGCGCCCGGAGTCGAGAAACTCCTTGTACATCGAGGGCGCATCGTTGCGCTGCTGGATCAGTTCGATCTGGAGGTCGCCGGAATTGGCGAGCGCAATGCTCATCTCCACAGCGGATTCCTCGCCCCGGTGGCGGAAGTAATCGGTCTTGACCCGATCGATATAGTACCAGGGCCCGACGCCCATCACGTTGACCCAGTGATCCATCGCAGCCCGGATATCGCGCACCACATATCCATTCTGGCAGACCGCACCAAAGATTCGACTCATCACGCCCTCGCTTGCCGGCGGCGCACCCGCCTTGTTGTTATGGATCCCGCGCGACATCAACGCGCGCCATATCGAGGCCTGAAGGAGGGTCGCAGATCGAGGTCAAATACCAAAAAACGCGTGTCCCGGACGCGGTGCGGCGTCCTTTACGCCGCTCCGCAGAGCCGGGACCTAGGGCTCTGTTAGGTCGCGGCTCTGCGGAGCGTCACTTCGTGCCGCGACGCATCCGGGATGCGATGGCCCTCACTTCGTCTTGCCGAACAGCACGGGCAACTGACGCGGGCCGCGGACCGTGCCTTCCGACCAGGTGACCCTGCCGGCCGGATCGAGTTTGAAGTCGGGAATCCGCTTCAGCCATTCCTCGATCGCGACCGTCATTTCCATGCGCGCGAGGTTGGAGCCGACGCAGCGATGAATGCCGAGGCCGAACGCGGCATGGCGATTCTCCTTGCGGTCGATTACCACCTTGTCCGCATCGGGGAACATGGCGGGATCGCGGTTGGCGGCCGGGAACGACAGCAGCACCATGTTGCCGGGCTTGACCGGGCAGCCGCTGATGGTTGTTTCCTTCATCACCTCGCGCGCCATCGTCACCGGCGAGTAGGCCCGCAGCAGCTCTTCTACGGCAAGCGGCATCAGTTCCGGTTCCTTGACGAGACGCTCGCGATCAGCAGGCGTTTTCGCCAGGTGCCACAGCGAAGAACCGATCGCGCTCCAGGTGGTGTCGATGCCGGCGATCAGCAGCAGCCGCAGCGATCCCAGCACATGCTCGTCCGCCAGCGGCTGGCCGTCCTTGTCCCGCGCATTCATCAGCGTCGAGATCAGGTCGTCGGTCGGATTCTCCCTGCGATGCTCGATGTGGCCGGCAAAGTAGCCGGTCATCTCCCGCACCGCCCCCATCAGCGCGTTGTCATCCTTGATGCCGAGTTCGAGGATGCCATGAATCCACTTGATGAAGAGATCGCCGTCCTTCTCGGGAATCCCGAGCATATGCGCGATGGCGCGGACCGGGATGTGCTTGGTGTAGCGCGAGGCAGCGTCGCATTTGCCGTCGGCAATGAATTCGTCGATCAATTCGTTGCAGATGGCGCGCACCCGCGGCTCGAGCTTCTTCATCGCGTCCGGCGTGAACGGCGGCAGCAGCAATTGCTTGGCCGGCTTGTGCTCGGGCGGATCGGAGGTGATTGGCGGCGCCCGCGCCGTGATCTCGGGGCGAACGTCGCGCACGATGACGCGGCGAGAAGAAAAATGGTCAGTGTCGTAGGCGATTTCCTTCACCGCCTGGTAGGTGGTCGGCATGTAGCAGCCGAGGAAGCGCTCGGTGTGAACGACCGGCGAAGCCGCGCGCAGTTCTTCCCAGATCGGAAACGGGTTTTCCGTCCAGGTCGGATCGGTGTGATCGAAATCGTTGACCCAGTCGGTGACCGGGGGATGTTCGGGCATGATGCTGGCGGAATCGGACATCGGAGCAAATCCTCTGTTTGGTTCGTTCAGATCCGGATGGGGTTTAAGTCGGTCTCGGGACCGGACTATTCCTCGGTCACTTCGATCGCGATCTCGGGGCAATTGGTCTGGGCGAGCCAGGCCTTGTCCTCCAGGCCCTCGGGCACGGACCCGTCGCCGACTTCGTGCGCGTTGCCGAATTCATCGAGATCGAACAGTTCGGGCGCCAGTGATTTGCAGCGCGCGTGTCCCTGGCATTTGTCCTGGTCGACGCGGATTCTGAGCGTTCCAGCCATCGCAGCGTTT
>PNLC01000198.1 GCA_013822885.1 Bradyrhizobium sp. | reverse complement strand
CCGGCCGATGCCGAGTTCTTCCATCCGCTTGACCAGCGAGGCTTCCGAAAACCGCGGCGGCGGTTCGGTGAAATGCTGTGTGACGGCGAGATCCTGCCGCTTCAGCGCTTCGCCCGCGCTCATGGCGGGGAGGCGGCGTGAATCCTCGTCTTCGCCGTCGTCGTCCTTGCCTTCCTGATAGAGCGCGAGGAAGCCGTCGAATTTGATGACCTGGCCCGAGGCGCGCAACTCCAGCACGCGGGAGCCGGCTTTCGCCGCGATGTCGACCGTGGTGCGTTCGAGTTCTGCCGATTCCATCTGGCTGGCGATGGTGCGGATCCAGATCAGCTCATAGAGCTTGGCCTGATCAACATCGAGACGCCGACGCATCTCGGCGGGCCGGCGCGACAAATCGGTCGGGCGGATCGCTTCATGCGCTTCCTGCGCGTTCTTGGCCTTGGTCTGATACTGGCGCGGGGCCTCCGGCACATAGGCGTTGCCATAATCCTCGCCGATCACCTTGCGCGCCTGGGTGATCGCGGAGCCGTCGATCTGCACGCCGTCGGTTCGCATATAAGTGATGAGGCCGGTGGTCTCGCCGCCGATATCGATACCCTCATAGAGCCGCTGCGCGATCCGCATCGTATGCGCCGGCGCGAAGCCGAGCTTGCGGCTGGCTTCCTGCTGCAGCGTCGAGGTGGTGAAGGGCGCCTGCGGATTGCGGCGCGCGGGCTTTGCTTCCACGGTCGTAACCGTGAAGTTCGCCGCTTCGATGGCCTTTTTGAGGTCCTCGGCTTCGGCGCCGGTGCCGATGTCGAGACGCTGGATCTTCTTGCCGTCGGCGCCGACGAGGCGCGCTTCAAAACTGTCGCCACGCGGCGTCGTCAGCGTCGCGACCAGCGACCAGTATTCACGGGGTACGAACTTTTCGATTTCGAGCTCGCGGTCGCAGACCAGCCGCAGCGCGACCGACTGCACGCGGCCCGCCGAGCGCGCGCCCGGCAGTTTGCGCCACAGCACCGGCGAGAGCGTGAAGCCGACCAGATAGTCCAGTGCGCGGCGGGCCATATAGGCGTCGACCAGCGCGCCGTCGATCTGGCGCGGCGCCTTCATCGCATCGGTCACGGCCTGCTTGGTGATGGCGTTGAATACCACACGCTCGATCTTCTGATCCTTTAGCGCGCGCTTCTCCTTCATCACCTCCAGCACGTGCCAGGAGATCGCTTCGCCCTCCCGATCGGGGTCGGTTGCGAGGATCAGGCGGTCAGCGCCCTTCAAGGCCTTGGCGATATCGTTGAGTCGGCCGGCCGCCTTGGGATCGACCTCCCAGATCATCTGAAAATTGGCTTCCGGATCGACCGATCCGTTCTTGGCGGGGAGGTCGCGGACATGGCCGAACGAGGCCAGAACCTCGTAGGAGGCGCCCAAATACTTGTTGATCGTCTTGGCTTTCGCCGGCGACTCCACGATGACGATATTCATGTCATTCCAATGGCTTATGGGAAAAGATAAGGGCGGGTTCCGCGAGACTCGCGGCCCGCCGTGTCGACCCGAACATGGGTGGTGAGGCGGCCCCTGTCAAATCGGCAGATCGTGAGCAGGGATCACAGTGATTCGACTTTGTATCTACGGAGTTACGAATTACTTCCTAGAGTTGCGACCCCAAAGGGGTTATTTCTCAGCGATATTGTATGCAATTGGATGCAAATTGTTTTGAGCAAGGCTGGGGGCGGCCGGAAGCGCACAGCTTCGGGCAAGATTCGGACATCGCCCACCGATCAATGGGGTGAGGAGGGCGGCCCGGACGAGGCCGTGGCCTTCATCGCCGAGACTGTTGCCGAATTGGTCAAGCTGGCGGAACGCCACCGGCTCGAGGTGCTCGGCCATTTGCTCGGAATGGCGCAGCTCGAGGCGGAGGAACGGCTGCGGACCCGCAGCAAGCGAAAGCTTTGCTAGGTCGCTCAGCCAAGTTCAGGCCGTAGCGCGCTTGCTCGGCTTGCCTGCCAGCCGCGGCTTCAGCACGGTGTCACCCGCACCCAACAGCCGCCCGTCGTCTGAATAGAGCTCGAGCTTGCGAACCGGCCGGCCGTTTTCCTTGTCGACCAGGATGGTGGCGATCTCATCCGGCCGCTCGTCGAACTCCTCGCTCCATTGTCGCAGCGCGACCAGGATCGGGAAGACGCCGCGGCCCTTCGGCGTCAGCAGATATTCCTGATAGGCGCTGCCGTCGGAAGCGGGTGCGGTTTTCAGAATGCCCTGATCGACCAGCGCGCGCAGCCGCACCGTCAGGATGTTCCTGGCCAGCCCGAGACGCTTCTGGAACTCGCCGAAGCGGCTGGTCCCGAACAACGCCTCACGGATGATCAGCATCGACCACCAATCGCCGAGCGCGTCGAGCGAGCGGGCGACCGGACAGTCATCGCGTTCAAAGCTTGTCCGTTTCACCATTGGCAGTCTTCCGTTGAAGGTTGAGCGATCACGGCCTTGTGTGGTTGCAATATTAAACTGGATGATCTAGCTACGCAATCCAGTTTAATAATGCAACCATCGGAGACGATTCATGAGGCTCGCGAACAAGACGGCGTTGATCACAGGGGGCAACAGCGGCATCGGGCTTGCGACCGCGAGACTGTTTGTGGCGGAGGGGGCCAAAGTCGTCATCACGGGCCGCAATCAGGCGACACTGGATGCCGCGGCCAGGGAATTGGGGCCGAACGCGCTCGCTCTCGCGGCTGACGCGACCGATATCGCGGCCACCGAAGCCGCGATCGGGAAGGGGGCCGGAAAATTCGGCAAGTACGACGTTCTGTTCGTCAATGCCGGTATCGCCGGCGGCACGCCGCTTGGCGGCGCCACCATCGAGACGTTCGAAAAGGTCATCAGCACCAACCTCACCAGCGTATTCTTCACCGTGCAATCGGCGCTGCCGTATCTCAACGACAATGCCTCGATCATCCTCAACGGTTCTGTCATCTCCGTGCTCGGCATCCCCGGCTACTCGGCCTATGGCGCGGCGAAAGCCGGCGTTCGGGCGATGGCACGGATCATGGCGTCGGAATTGTCGCCGCGCGGCATACGCGTCAACGTGGTGGCGCCCGGTGCGATCCGCACCCCGATCTGGGGCGCGGCGATCGCCACGCCTGAAGCCGAAAAGGCTTTTGAAAAGCGCATCGCGCTATCGACACCGCTCGGCCGCCTAGGCGAAACCGAGCACGTTTCGAAGACGGTCCTGTTTCTCGCCTCTGACGATGCCGCGCATGTGCAGGGCCAGGAACTGTTCGTCGACGGTGGTGCGACGGCATCTCCTAGCGGCGCGCCGATCTATCGGGGGTAAGGCGTTGAGATCAAACTCCCGATCCAACTGCTGGACGCACATTCTAATTGGAGCGGCTGCCGCACGATGAACGGCAACCGCGTTTGCTTCAAGACTCAGGCAGCGTTCAGGTCGCCCGCGGCCTTCAGCGCGCCGGCCACGGCTTTTTCGCGATGCTCGGGGCCGACCTGGATGCCGTCAGCGGAAATGAATTCCGGCTCCCTGATGCCGATGAAGCCGAACACCCAGCGCAGATAGGTCTCCAGATGTTCGCCGACCGCGGCCGGCGTGCCCGGGCCGTAAAAGCCGCCGCGCGAGATCGCGACAATGACGCGCTTGTTGCCGGCCAATCCCTCGACGCCTTGCGCCGAATATTTGAATGTCTTGCCCGCTACGAGGATGCGGTCGATCCAGGCCTTGAGCTGGCTCGGGATGGTGAAGTTGTACATGGGCGCGCCGAGCACGACGACATCGGCGGCGAGAAATTCTTCCAGCACGGCCTGACCGGCGGCGATGTCCGCCTGCAGCGTAGCCTCGGGTACGGCGCCCTGGCTGGCCGCGAGGTGCGAACCGGTAAGGTGCGCCAGCGGCGTCAGCGCGAGATCGCGATAGCTGACCTTAAGGCCGGGCGTGGATTGGCGCAGCCGGTCGACGATGGCGGCGGAAACCTGGCGGCTGACGGAGTGGGGGCCGAGAACGCTGGAATCCAGATGCAGAAGCTTCATGAGGGTCACCCTTGGTATCGGTTTGTAACTGGCGCTATATGAGTGACTGTCCTAAAACCCCGCAAGAACGCACAATTTTGAAACCCGAGCACAGCGATGACACCCGAGCACAAGAATGTGCCTGCCTCTCCGGCGGGACCGCACGCCGACGGCAACTGCCGCGCGGTGGCTTCCGTGCTGGCACGCGTCGGCGACAAATGGAGCGTGTTCGTCATCATGATGCTGATCGGCGGGCCGCTGCGCTTCAACGAACTCAAGCGCATGATCGGCGGCATCTCGCAGCGGATGCTGACCTTGACGCTACGGGGCCTCGAGCGCGACGGGCTGGTAACGCGCACGGTTTTTCCAACCATTCCGCCGCGGGTCGATTATGAGCTGACTGATTTGGGCCGCGGGCTTGCCGAGCCGGTGCAGGCGCTGGGCAAATGGGCCTTCGAGCATTTGCCGGAGATCCAGGGCGCGCGAACGAATTTCGACGCGCGCAGCGAGAAGGGCTGATCAGAGCAGCGACACCAGACCGCCGCCGTGACGCTCCAGCCGTCCGGCGAGTTCGAGTTCGAGCAGAACGGTGCGCACCGTGGCGGGCGAGGCGCCCGACATCCGGATCAGGTCGTCGAGGCTGATGGGGGTTGGCCCAAGCAAATCCACGATGCCTGCGCGCTCGTTCGCACCGGCGTCGAAATCGAGCGGCTCGCTATCGCCCTCGCTTGCACCAAGCATGATCGGCCGCTCCATGATCGGCGCAACTGCGTTGATGACGTCGGCAGCCTCCGTGGTCAGCGTCGCGCCCTGCTTGATCAGATCGTTGGTGCCGGCGGCGCGCGGATCGAGCGGCGACCCAGGCACCGCAAACACTTCGCGGCCTTGTTCGGCCGCCATCCGCGCCGTGATCAGCGAGCCTGAGCGATGCGCGGCTTCGATCACGACGACGCCGAGCGATGCGCCCGAGATCAGGCGGTTACGGCGCGGAAAGTCACGCGCGCGCGGCGAGTGGCCGAGCGGCATTTCGGAGATCGCGCCGCCTCTTTCGAGCAGTGCCGCCAGCAGATCCTCATGCTCCGCCGGGTAGATTCGGTCGTGGCCGCCGGCCAGAACCGCAACCGTGCCAGTAGTGATCGAGGCGCGATGCGCGGCCTGATCGATGCCGCGCGCCAGCCCGGAGATGACGACAAAACCGGCGTCGCCGAGGTCGCGCGCCAGTTGGCCTGCGAATTTCAGGCCGGCACCGGATGCGTTGCGCGAGCCCACGATTGCAATCATCGGCCGCATCAGCGTCTCGGGCGCGCCGCGCACGCCGAGCAGGGGAGGCGCATCGTCGAGCGTTGCCAGTCGGGTCGGATAGGCGGCCTCGCCGGGGGTAACCAGCGAAACGCCGATCTTTTGGGCTGCCGCCAGTTCGGCCTGCGCTTCCGCCTCGCTGCAGATCCGCCCCGAACGAGCCGCGCCGCCACGTCGTGCCAGATCGGGCAATCGCTCCAGCGCTGCGCGCGCGTCGCCAAAGTGGCTGATGAGCGAGTTGAAGGTGCGCGGCCCGACATTGTCGGAACGTATCAGCCGCAAGCGGTCGAGACGTTCGGCGTCGGAAAGCCGGGGCGTGTGGAGGGTTCGGTCGTGCATGCGGATACAGCTTTGCCCAACCTGAGATTGTAATCAACCTGTTTGATTGCAGGGAGCCCTGCGCTTGCTCCATGCCGAGGCTCTTCGTAACCTGCCTCGTCACGACTGGAAGCTTTCATGATCTCACTTGCCGACCTCCAACGCCGCATCGATGCCGGCGATCTCACCGCCGACGCCGCCATCGCGCAATCGCGTGCAGCGATCGCTGCGCACGAAAAGTCCATCGGCGCCTTTGTCTGCCATGACCCGAATGTTCGCGCGCAAAGCACCGGGCCGCTGCGCGGCATCGCAGTCGGCATCAAGGATATCATGGACACGCAGGACTTCCCGACCGAGATGGGTTCGCCGATCTACCGCGGATTTCGATCGCGCGGCGATGCGGCCGTTGTCATGCTGCTGAAGCAGGCGGGCGCGAGCGTCATCGGCAAGACCACGACGACGGCTTTCGCCTCCCTCGATCCGACGCCGACGCTCAATCCGCGCAACCACGGCCACACACCCGGCGGATCGTCGTCCGGGTCGGCAGCCGCGGTGGCCGCCGGCATGATCCCGCTCGCGCTCGGCACGCAAACCGGCGGATCGGTGATCCGGCCCGCTTCGTTCTGTGGCGTGGCCGCAATCAAGCCGTCCTACCGCCTGCTGCCGACGGTTGGCGTGAAATGCTATTCGTGGACGCTCGATACGGTCGGGCTGTTCGCAGTCGGCGTGGACGACGTCGCGCGCGGGCTTTCCGCCATGACGGGCCGGCCCGAACTACTGCTGCCGCCCAGCATTTCGACCCCGCGCATCGGCGTCGTGACGCAGGATTTTGCCGGTGCGCCGGATGCATCAGGCGCGGAGGCAGTGCGGATCGCGATCGCGGCTGCAGAACGCGCCGGAGCCTCGGCGCGCGCATTGACCTTGCCCGAGATCGTCGCCGAGGCATGGCGCGCCCATCCGGTCGTGCAGGAGTTCGAAGCGCATCAGGCGCTGGCCTGGGAATATCGCGAGAATTACGACGCAATGGCGCCGCTGCTGCGCGAACGGCTCGACGAAAGCAAGGGCACGACACCGGCTGCCTATGACGCGGCCATGGGCATAGCGACCCGCGCGCAGCACGCGCTCGCCAAACTATTCGATGAGGTCGATGTGCTGCTGACCTTGTCGGCGCCGGGCGCTGCGCCCAGGGGGTTGGGCTCGACTGGCGATGCCCGTTACAACCGGTTATGGACGCTGATGGGCGTGCCCTGCGTGAACGTTCCGGCGCTCATCGCGGACGGCGGATTGCCGGTCGGTGTGCAGGTGATAGCGCGATATGGCGACGACGCCGGCGCGCTCAACGCCGCACGCTTCGTCGAAGACGCACTGGCACGCCTCTGAATGCTGTCGGGCGGGTTTGCCCCTGTCATTTGATCGCTAAATCCACCAATCGCTCCGGCACTTCGCCGCGCGTACACCAGGCCTTAACGGTGGCGGAGAAAAGCCCCGGTCGCTCGCCGTTCCAGGCGTGCCCCACGCCTTCGACGACTCGTGCTTGGGAAACCGGCAGCATCTGGTGAAGCTGCTCTGTTGAAGCCCGGATCAAGGGGTGTTCGTGTTCACCGGCGACCAGCAGCGTCGGCGTTCGTATGCCCGCGACGTTGCCCGGAATCGTGAAGCCGCTGGCGTTGTGGCTGGCGGCAACAAAGCTACGTAGCGATAATTCACGGAGCGATTGACGATAGCCGTCGAACTGGTCCAGCGGAATCTTCAGTGCGCGGCTATTGAGCCGTGCGCCCCATTGGGTCTTGAGCAGCGGCGCGATCGTGTAGGCAGCAGCGTCGATCAGCCATTTCTGGGGAATCGGCAGGATGTTTATGCCGCTCAGCACCGCGCGCTCAACGACATCGGGATGCCGCGACAAGAGTGACAGCCC
>PNLC01000197.1 GCA_013822885.1 Bradyrhizobium sp. | reverse complement strand
GACGGCGCATGCGCGCGGAACCACGTTGAAGGAAGAAGCCGTGCGGTTGGGCTTTGTGAGCGCGGCCGAGTTCGAGCGCCTGGTGCAGCCGGACAAAATGACACACCCGGGGTAACTCACTCCGGGAAACTACGGATACGCGGATTTAATTATGGATCATAACCCCTAAAGAATTAGGGTGATCATCTATCGCCATCGCGGCGACGCATGGTACGAGCAGGTATTATTCGGTTTTCGCAGAGCGGAAATTTTTTTTTTGATGCTATCAGAGAACATTACACGGGGATTCTGCATGACCATCCAGTTTGCTCTCGCAACGCGCAACGACATTTTTCCGGCCAATGAATCGTCTTGCCTTCGAGACGCCGGATGATGGAGGCCAGCATGGGCGATGTGGTCAACCTCAAGCGATTCAAGAAGCGAAGCGAGCGAGAACAATCGGCCATGCAAGCGGACGCCAACCGCGCGCGCCATGGCCGGACCAAAGCCGAGCGCGCACGCGATCAGCAACAGAAGGATCGCGCCGGCGAACTTCTTGACCAGCACAGAATTGATGACGGAGACGCATCATGAAGTCGCCAGTCGTCAAACGCTCGATCGTGGTCGCGGGTCACAAGACCAGTGTCAGCCTCGAAGAGGCCTTCTGGAACGGCATGAAGGAAATCTCGGGCCTGCGGAACATGACGCTGTCCGAACTGGTCGGCGAGATCGACGGCAACCGCCAGCAGGGAAATTTGTCCTCGGCGATCCGTCTTTTCGTGCTCGACTATTTCCGCACGCGCGCCATGCCGCCTCCGGCGGCGCCGGACGGACCACGGCCGCAGGCCTGATCTTCGCTCGAGGCGCGTGCATCACGAAGCGTGCCAGACTGCCGGCACGCCTTGACGCTGGGTACTCAATAGTCGAGTCGTGCCGGGCTTCGCCGCGGCAACTGCGCCGCGCGGCACGCCCTGGACGAACAAGGGCAATGCAGATAATCGATCGCTGACTTCCGTCACGAAGAGCAAGTCGGCAGCAGCCGGCGAACCCGTCACCGAGAGTTCCTGGAGAGAGAAATGGACATCGCAAAGCCGACCGCTCCGCGACCCCTGTCCATTTCGGAAGTTCTCCATGGCTGCCTTTCTCATTCTGGATTCCATCTCCCTCGCCACGCCTGACGGACGGTCCCTGTTCGATGGATTGACGTTCGCCCTCGGGCGCGAGCGCATCGGCGTCGTCGGCCGCAACGGCTGCGGCAAATCCACCCTGCTGCGGCTGGTCGCCGGCGACATCGAACCGTCGGGCGGATCGCTGCAGCGCATCGGCAGGATCGGCATGCTCGCGCAACTGGTCGATGAGCGTCTTGCGGCCGGCGAGGCGCTCGGCGTCGCCGACGAACTCGCGCGTCTGCACCGGATCGAAGGTGGCGAAGGTTCGCTCGACGACGCCGCGGATGCGGACTGGACGCTGCCGGCAAGGATACAGGCGGCGCTGATTGACGCCGGCCTGCCGTCGTTGCCGCTGCATCGTCCGATGATCTCGCTGAGCGGCGGCGAACGAACCCGCGTCGCGCTGGCGCGGCTTTTGATCGAGGCGCCGGACGTGCTGCTGCTCGACGAGCCCACCAACAACCTCGACGCCGACGGACGGCGAGCGGTCGCGCAGCTGCTCGAACGCTGGCAGGGTGGCATCCTCGTCGCCAGCCACGACCGCGCGCTGCTGGAGCGCGTCGACCGCATCATCGAACTGACGCCCGTCGGCGTCGCCATGTTCGGAGGCGCGTGGCCGGCCTTTGCCGAAGCGCGCGAGGCCGCGCGCGACCGCGCCGAAGCCGACCTCGATCACGCAGCGGACGCCTTGCGCAATACGGAACGCACGCTTCAGAAAGCGCGGGAGAAGAAGTCGCGGCGCGACAAGGCCGGCCGTGCCTGGCGTGCCAAGGGTATCGAAGACAAGATGTTCATGGACCGCGAGAAAGAGCGCGCCGAGAACAGTGCCGCGCGCGAAAGCCGTCTCGCCAGCCGCCTGATCGGCGAGCGCACCGAGGCGCTGGAGGCCTCGCGCGCCCGGGTCGAAATCCTGACGCCGCTTGCGATCGATCTGCCGCGGAGCCATCTGCCTGGCGGCCGCGAACTGCTGGGCTTCAAGGATGTGGCGATGGCCTTCGGCGAGCGCCGCCTGTTCGGGCCGCTCTCGTTCGATGTCCGCGGACCCGAGCGGATCGCGATCCGCGGCGCGAACGGCTCCGGCAAAACCACATTGTTTCGCCTGATCACCGGCGAACTCGCGCCTTCGCGCGGCGACATCGACCGCCGCACCGACCGCATCGCCGTGCTCGACCAGCATGTCAGCCTGCTCGATCCGCGCGTGAGCATTCTCGACAATCTGCGCCGCCTCAATCCGGAGCTCACCGCGAACGAGGCCCATGCGGCGCTGGCGCGGTTCGCCTTCCGCAACCGCGCGGCACTGCAGATCGCGGGCACGCTGTCGGGCGGCGAGCGGCTGCGCGCGGGAATGGCCTGCGTGTTCGCGCGGCCGCAACCGCCATACCTGCTGCTGCTGGACGAGCCGACCAACCATCTCGATATCGCGTCGATCGAGGAACTGGAAAACGCGATTGCATCATTCGACGGCGCGCTGATCGCGATCAGCCATGATGACGCGTTTCTGCGCGCGATCGGAATCGAACGGGAGATCGTGCTCTGAAGGCGGCCTCTAATTGCTGTTCTGGAGCGGCGGCCGCGGCGGATTGGCGACCTGCGGAGTCAGCGCGAGCGGCGGCCTGGGTCTCGGTCTCGCGGCGCCCGGCGCGGGCTTGACGTCGATCGGCGGCGGCAGTGGCGCAACCTGCCCGGAGATCGACGCCGGCGGCGTCGGCGTGGACGGCCCATTGGCCAAGGGCGGCGTCACAGGTCCGCGCGGGCCCGCCTTCTGTTTCGCCGGAGGCCGACGTTGGCCGGGCACCGGCACCTGCACCGCGCTGGGCGGGGGCGTTATTTCCAGAGGCGCCTGCCCCTCGATGGCTGGCAGCGATATCGGCGCCGGCATCGGCGGCGGCGGTTCGCCGCGTTCGATGGCGTCGAGCCTTCGGGTCTCATAATCGATCGCCCGCACCGAGAGCCAGGATGAAAGCCCCGTGACGTCGACGCTGCGCGTGAGCGCATCAGGCGTCCCGGCCGCGAACAATTGAATCTCCGGGCGGCCGGTCGTGGCCGTCAGGGAGATTGCGGCGCGGATATCGGCCTGGTCGGCCGGAATGTCATAGCCGCCGGAGACGATGGCCCGCACACCCGTGGCATCGAGCGTGGTGGCGCCGACGCGAAGCCGGCCATCCCGGATGGTGAACGGAATTTGCGCTGACGGTATCGCGAGTACGCCGGCCAAAAGTGCGGGCTCGACGATCTGCTTTAGCCGGGTATCGTCCTTCACCTGCCCGCCGTCGCTGGCGCGGACCGCCACCTCGAACGCGCGCAGATCGAGGCCGGCGAATTTCGCCTGCTCCAGCGTCAGCGTGCCGCTGCCGGACAGCGCGCCCGCCAGCGCCGACGCGCTGCGGCCCTGGCTGGTCAGCGTCATCTGCATGGAGGCGCGGCCCGCAGGCATCGCAAGGTTGCGATAGCGCAGCGCCGTGCCGTCGACGCCGGCGAACTCGACACGAGCGTTCAGATTGATTCCGTTCGCGCCCGGCCTCGCATCGATGTTCGCGGTGACTTCGCCGCCGCCGATCCTGCCTTTGACGGAATCGAATGTCAGCGACTGGCCCTCGCTCTTGACGATCCCGCTCACCGGCTGGAGTTCGCTGCCACCCGGCAGCAGCCCCCGCAATGCCTGAAACGCGACCTGGCCGCGCCAGCCCTTCATAAAGCCGGCGCCGAGCGGCTCGGCGGCATCATGTCCGGCCGCGCCAAGCGCCAGGGCAAATGCCGGTGCCAGCGCAAGCTGGTCGGCGCCGATTTCGCCCTCGATGTTTTTCTCCTGGCCCAACGTGACCGCGAGACGTCCGCGCAGCCGCGAACCGGCGATGCTGCTGTCGAGATCGTCGAATGTCAGGCTGTTGCCCGCCAGCGTGATGCGCGAGGACAGGCCGATATTCTGCGCCAGCGCATCTCCCTGCTTGAGGTCGAGCAGCGGCCCGAGGTCGGCGCTGCGGACTTTCAGGCTGAGACTGGCCTTGGCCTCCGGTGCCCATGGTTCGGCGGCGCCATCCGCATCGGCATCCAATCCCGTTCCCGATATCCTTGCCTTGAGCCGCAACGGCGCACCCCACGCGCCCGTCGCGGTGCCCTCGAACTGGGCCGGGCCTTCACCGGCTGCGACGGTTCGATCGAGGCCAAGCAGCGCGACCAGGGCGCGGCCCTGTGCGGAATACACTTTCGTCTCGATCCCGACCTCGCTGCGCCCGAGCGCCACGAGATCAAACCCATGAATCGCCGCAATGGCCGGCTCGGCGGTGATGACGGCCATGCCCTCGAACTGCGGCGCTTCGAGATCGACAACGGCGCGCGCATGGGCGCGGTCGGGCTTGCGGGCGTTTTTGTCGACGTCGAGCGTCAGTTTCAGGCTCGCCGGGCCCGGGCTCGTCCCCATCGCGTCGATCCGCGCGGCCAGCGATGGCGCGAACGGGGAGATCAAGGCGGTCATCCGGCCAAGCGACGCGGCGCTGGTATCGAGCGCGAGCTTTCCGACCGCGTTGACGCGGTCGAAATTGCCCGTGCCTTCCAGCGTCACGCTATCGGGCTGGCCTATTTTCAGTTGGTCGAGCGACAGTATCTTCGGCGAATAGCCGAGTTTGACGAGCAACGGCCGCAGTTCCTGGCCGGCCGAAATGGCACGGCCGACCTCGAGCGAAAGCTGCCCTTCGTCAGGCCACTCGCCTTGCGGTCCTGCTAGGGAACGCACGAGGGCCGTGGCGGCATCGAGATCGAACTGCGCTGCCTTCAAGTCGGCGGAGATCCGCGACCCGCTGCCCGTCCGGCGGTGCGACACCGCAACATTCCCTTCGACGGTGCCGCCATCGATCTCGGCCTTCATGGCGCCGATGGCAAATCCGTCGGGCGCGACGGTGACGTCGCCTTGGAGCCGCAGCGGCTTCTGGCTGCGATAGCCAATGTCCCCTCGACCCTGCAGCCAGGTCATCAGCGCATCGGGATCGGCCGATTCGATGTTGAGTGCGGCCTTGAATCGATCCGGCGCCGCACTTTGCATGCCTCCCTCGCTCAGCAAGACCTTGGTCGCGCCGGGCGCACGGAACTCCAGCCGGTACGCCCGCCATGATTGCGCATCACCGTGCAGTTCGGCCGCGATGTCCTGCAGCGGACGGCCGCCCAGCATGACCTGCTCGGAAGCGAGTTCGATCTGCGCCGGGATCGGCACATGCGGGATCCCCGCGGCCGCCGCCCGCAGCGCCGGCCATGCGCGGACCGGTTCGGAGGAATTATTGTCCCTGCCGATGAACTTGTCGGCATCAAGCTGGCGGGCCGAGAGCGTCGCGCGCAGCAGCGGCGTCGCGCCAAAGCGGATGTCACCGCTGCCGGCAAGTTTCAGCGCACGCTCCTCGGCGCCATAGCTCACCTCGACCTGTTCGAGCCGGGCCGTCGAGTAATCGGCCTTGACCTTGGCCGCGATGCGCCATGGCAGTTCGTCGCTCCTGCCCTTCTGAACGGGAGCACCGAGTGTCACCGCGCCTTCGAAGCGTGGCGCGCGGGCGTCGAAATTCAGGATGCCGTCCAGATCGGCCGCGAATGCACGCTGGCCGGGGTCGATATTGACGTGAATGCGGGTGCCGTTGCCGTCCGGCCCCTGCCCCGACGAGATCCGGAACGGGTAGCGTATGTCCGACAGCGTGAAGTTGCCCTCACCGCGGACCGAGCCCGCCAGCGAGCGGACGTCGCCGCTGAAGGCGATGTCGTCCAGTTCGAGCGTGCTGCGGCTGGCCGCGTCGTGGAGAGCAATGCGGCCGGTGAGATTGAGGCGGTCGATCGCCAGCGAGCCCAGATTGACCGTCCCCGTCGTGGCCGGCCAGTCGATGCGCCCCTTCGCATCGAGGCCGAGATCGAGCGACATGCCGTTGACGGTCAGCTCGGTGGCGCGCACCTCGCCACGCATCAGCGAACCGAGGCTGAACTCGACATCGAGCTTGCCGGCGCGGATCTTGCCGAGATCGTTGGCGCCGCCGACCATCACCGAGCGCAGCTGCAGCGACGGCGCCGGCAGCAGGCGGGCGTCGAGCTTGCCGCCGACACGAACCGGCGCGCCGATGATTCGCGTCGCCTCGGCTTCGAACTGCGGCCGGAACTGGTTCCAGTCGATGAAATACGGCCCGATGAGCGCGGCCACCAGTGCAATGATGAAAGCGATTGCCAGGCCGAGCAGCGTCGTCTGCACGGTGTCTCCCCTTGAACCGCCCCGGCACAGGCCAAGCCACGCCGAACCGGGCGCCGGAGCAGTCTGGAATATAGAGGCAAGTGCGGCGAAGTCACAGCGCCATGCTGCCGGCAGTCCACCGGACTAACAGTAAAGCGGCGCGGCACCAGAATTCCGTAACGAGGCCGTTACCAGCTTGCAGGCAGGCGCTTGAGGCCGCGCAGCACGAAGGTGGGCCGCCACTCCGGGTTGACAGCGTCGTCCAGCCGCAGATCGGGCAGCCGGCGCAGCAGGGTCGAGATCGCGACTTCGGCCTCGATTCGCGCCAGTTGGGCCCCGAGGCAGAAGTGGATGCCGCCGCCAAAGGACAGCGGCTTCACGTTGGGCCGGGTAATATCGAGGTGCTCGGGGTGATCGGGATACACCGCCGGGTCGTGATTGGCCGAGCCCAGCAGGCACAGCACGCTCTCGCCCTTCGGAATTCGCTTTCCGCCGAGGTCGTCGATGTCCTCCAGCGCCACCCGGCCGGTCAGCTGCACCGAGGAATCGTAGCGCAGGAACTCCTCGATCGCGTTGGTGATCAGCTGCGGGTTGGCCTTGAGCAGTGCGAGCTGGTCTGGATTGCGATAGAGCGCCAGCAGGCCGTTGCCGATCAGATTGACGGTGGTCTCATGGCCCGCGCCGAACAGGAGGATGATGTTGGCGGTCAGCTCCTCGTTGGAGAGCTTGCTGCCGTCTTCCTCGGCCTGGACCAGTTGCGTGATCAGGTCGTCGCCCGGATTCTTGCGCCGCAGCTCGAACAATTGCTGAAAATACATCGCCGCCATCGCATTGCCGGCGTTACCCTGCTTGATCTCCTCGGGCGAAAGCGGCACCGGATCCAGCAGCCGCCCGCCGTCACGGGAACCGGCATAAAAAGCCTCGCGATGCTCATCGGGAATTCCGAGCATGTCGCAGATGATGGTGACCGGGAGGCGGAACGCGAAATCCTCGATCAGGTCCATCCTGCCTTGCGGTATGATGCGATCGAGCGTCTCGTCGACGATCTGCTGGATGCGCGGGCGCATGTCCTCGACCCGGCGAGCCGTGAAGGCCTTCACCACCAGCCCGCGCAGGCGGGTATGGTCCGGCGGATCCTGCTGCAGCATCCAGTGGCTCATGCTGCGGAACACCGGCTCGTCCATGATCTTCGGGCCGTAGCGGCGGATCGTGCGCTCGAC
>PNLC01000196.1 GCA_013822885.1 Bradyrhizobium sp. | reverse complement strand
CCGATTGCCGAGATGGGGCTGCCGATCAAGGTCGAGACCCGCACCGGCGATACGCCGGTGTCGCGGCGGCAGCGGCAGCGGCGCTATCCGCCTGACATCCTGCTCACCACGCCGGAACAGCTGGCGCTGCTGCTGTCGTCGGATGACGCGCCGTTTCTGTTCTCCTCGCTCAAGCGCATCGTACTCGACGAATTGCATGCGCTCGTGACGTCAAAGCGCGGCGATCTGCTGTCGCTTGGCCTGGCGCGGCTGTGGCGGCTGGCACCAGAAATGCGAGCGATCGGCCTGTCGGCAACGGTGGCCGAGCCGGAATCGCTGGCGCGGTTTCTCGTGCCGCAGCACGATCGCAAGGAAATTTCTGCCGACATCGTCGTCGCCGGCGGCGCGGCGGCGCCTGTTGTCGAGATGCTCGACACCAAAGAGCGGCTGCCCTGGGCTGGCCACACCGCGCGCCATGCGCTCGGGGAAATGTATGAGCTGATCAAGCGCAACAAGACCACGCTGATTTTCGTCAACACCCGCAGCCAGGCCGAAATGCTGTTCCAGGATTTCTGGCGGATGAACGACGACGGCCTCGCCATTGCGCTTCATCACGGCTCGCTCGACGTCGCCCAGCGCCGCAAGGTGGAGGACGCGATGGCGGCCGGCAAACTGCGCGGCGTGGTCTGCACGTCCTCGCTCGACCTCGGTATCGACTGGGGCGACATCGATCTCGTCGTCAATGTCGGTGCGCCCAAGGGGTCGTCGCGCCTGATGCAGCGGATCGGCCGCGCCAACCACCGGCTCGACGAGCCGTCGCGCGCCGTGCTCGTTCCCGCCAACCGCTTCGAGGTGCTGGAATGTCGGGTTGCGATCGATGCGATCGCCGAGAATGCGCAGGACACGCCGCCGTTGCGCACCGGCGGGCTCGACGTGCTGGCGCAGCACGTGCTCGGCTGCGCCTGCGGCGAGCCGTTCCTTTCCGACGAACTCTACGCGGAAGTGCTGACATCGGCGCCATACGCTGCGCTGACACGAACCGACTTCGATGACGTCGTCGATTTCGTCGCCACCGGCGGTTACGCGCTAAAGACCTACGAACGCTTCGCGCGTATCAAGCAGGACAAGCAGGGGCGCTGGCGCGTCGCCAATCCCAGGGTACGGCAAAGCTACCGCCTCAACGTCGGCACCATCGTCGAGGAAGCGATGCTCAAGGTGAGGCTGGTGCGCTCGCGCCGCGGGGGCGCCGGCGCCACCGGCATCATCGGCCGCGGCGGCAGGATGCTCGGCGAGATCGAGGAATATTTCATCGAGGGGCTGGTCGTCGGCGACACCTTCGTGTTCGGCGGCGAGGTGGTGCGTTACGAGGCGCTGGTCGAGGATCAGGTCTATGTTTCCCGCGCCAACGACCGGGATGCCAAGGTGCCGTCCTACATGGGCGGCAAGTTTCCGCTTTCGACATATTTGGCCGAACGCGTGCGAAAATTGCTCGACGACCGGCGGCAGTGGAATGCACTGCCGGAGCAGGTGCGCGACTGGCTGTCGCTGCAACGGGATTTTTCCCGCGTGCCGGCCGTGCGCGAACTCCTGATCGAGACCTTTCCGCGCGGCGGCAAGCACTACATGGTGTGCTATCCGTTCGAGGGCCGGCTCGCGCACCAGACGCTCGGCATGCTGCTGACGCGCCGGCTGGAGCGCGCGCGTGCCCGGCCGCTCGGCTTCGTCGCCAATGAGTATGCGCTGGCGATCTGGGGCGTCGGCGATATCTCGCATCTGATCCGGCACGGCAAGGTCGATCTCGCCGCGTTGTTCGCCCCCGACATGCTCGGCGACGATCTCGAGGCGTGGCTCGCCGAATCCGCGCTGATGAAGCGCACTTTTCGTAACTGCGCGCTGATCTCGGGGCTCATTCCGCGCCGCTTCACCGGCGAGGAGAAAAGCCGCCGCCAGGTGCTGTTCTCGACCGACCTCGTCTACGACGTGCTGCGCAAGCACCAGGCCGACCACGTGTTGCTGCGCGCGGCGCGCGCCGATGCCGCCGCAGGCCTGCTCGATCTCAAGCGATTGGGTGATATGCTCTCCCGTATTCAGGGCCGAATCACCCATCGGGAACTCGAGCATGTTTCGCCGCTCGCCGTCCCTGTGATGCTGGAAATCGGCCGCGAGTCGGTTTATGGCGAGGCGGCAGACGAGTTGCTGGCGGAAGCCGCCGAAGAACTCGTCAAAGAGACGACGACGTGAGCTGTTGCAGAGAATAGAAATGCATGGACTGCGCTTGAGTCTCTCAACATCGTCATGCCCGGGCTTGACCCGGGCATCCACGTCTTTCTTTGCGCGGCCAAGACGTGGATGGCCGGGACAAGCCCGGCCATGACGGAAATGATGGTTGTCACTGTCGCTCCTCCAAGCACACTGGAAATCGCCGGCGTATGCATGCTCGCCGATCTCTCCGGCGCGCTGTTCTGGCAGGAGCAGCAGCTGCTCGTCGTCTCCGATCTTCATCTCGAAAAGGGTTCCAGTTTTGCAATGCGCGGCGTGCTGTTGCCGCCCTATGACACGGTGGCGACGCTGGGTCGGCTTGCGGCTGTCATCGCGCGCCACGACCCGCGCCTAGTGATCGCGCTCGGCGACAGCTTCCACGACCGCCGCGCGCATGAGCGGCTGTCGGGCGACGACCGCGATGCGCTCTCGGCGATGCAGGCGCGGCGCGACTGGATCTGGATTTCAGGCAATCACGATCCGGCGCTGCCGCCCGATCTCGGCGGCGTGGTCGCGAGCGAAGTCGCGATCGGGCCGATTGCGTTCCGGCATGAGCCGACTGGTGCCGCGGGCGAAATCGCCGGCCATCTGCACCCCAAGGCGCGGGTCGCCACTCGTGGCCGCTCGATGGAACGGCGTTGTTTTGCTTCCGACGGCGAACGCGCCGTGATGCCGGCATTCGGCGCTTACACCGGGGGCTTGAGCATCCGCGATGTGGCGTTCGCAAAAATCTTTCGCAACGCCGGCCTGATGGCTCATGTGCTCGGCGACAACAAGCTCCACGCCATCGCCGCATCGCGCTGTCATTGAGAAGCGCCATACGGCTATCGGGCAGGTTCCGGCGCTGGAACCTGCGCCGCGTAGTTTCGTTGTCGCCAGGGCTGGACCTTTGGCATGGCAGATCGAAACAAGTCTCACACCACGCATTCGTCGCACAACGGCGCTGGCCACGCGCAGCCGGCGACGCTGCCTGCCCCATCTCCGCAGTTCCGCTTTCGCAACGCGCTGAAGGCGCTTGGGCCGGGGCTGATCACCGGCGCGTCCGACGACGATCCGTCGGGGATCGGGACGTACAGCCAGGCCGGCGCGCAGCTTGGCTACGGCATCGGCTGGACCATGTTGCTGACGTTTCCGCTGATGGCCGCGATCCAGGAAATTTCCGCGCGCGTCGGCCGCGTCACCGGCCAAGGCATATCGGGCAATGTGTGCCGGCACTATTCGCCATGGCTGCTCAACGTGGTCGTGGCGCTGCTGTTCATCGCCAACACCATCAACATCGGCGCCGACCTCGGCGCGATGGCCGATGCCACCAAGCTGCTGATCGGCGGCCACAGCATCACTTACGTGCTGTTGTTCGGTGTCACGTCGGTCGCGGCGCAGATATTCCTCGACTACAAGCGCTACGTGGCAGTGCTGAAATGGCTGACGCTGAGCCTGTTTGCCTATGTCGCCGCGCTGGCTTTTGCAAAAGTGTCGTGGGGCGAGGCGCTGGCCGGCATCCTCGTTCCGCGCATGAGTTGGAGCGCCGACTATTTCACCACCATCGTCGCCATCCTCGGCACCACGATCTCGCCCTATTTGTTCTTCTGGCAGGCTTCGCAGGAGGCCGAGGATCAGCGCGTCGATGCAACGAAGCGGCCGCTGATCGAAAAGCACTATGGCGCGCAGAAGGAATTCCACCGTATCCGTGCCGACACCATCATCGGCATGGCGTTCTCCAACCTGATCGCGCTGTCGATCATCGTCACCGCCGCGGCGACGCTGCATGCGGCAGGGAAGACCGATATCCAGAGTTCGGCAGACGCCGCGGAAGCTTTGCGTCCGATCGCAGGCGTGTTCGCCGAAGTGATTTTTGCGCTAGGCATCGTCGGCACCGGGTTACTGGCGATCCCGGTGCTCGCAGGCGCTACGGCATATGCCGTCGGCGAGGGGCGGCAATGGCCGGTGGGGCTCGCGCGCAAGCCAAAGGAAGCCGCGGCCTTCTATGCGGTGTTGGCGCTATCCGCCGGAATCGGCATCGCGCTGAATTTTACCCCGATCAATCCGATCTCGGCGCTGTACTGGAGCGCCGTCATCAACGGCGTGCTCGCTGTGCCCGTGATGGTGCTCTTGATGTTCATGGCGCGGCGCAAGGACGTGATGGGACGCTTCGTGGTCGGCGGGCCGCTCTATTGGCTCGGATGGCTGTCGACGCTGGCGATGCTGCTCAGTGTCGTGGCGATGGGCGTCGGATTCTTTGTCGGGAGGTCGTGACGTACCTCAATCCTTCCGGAACACGATCGAGGCCATCCAGCCGGTCATCAGCGCCATGAAGGCGGTCGCAAGGCCGTAGACAAACCCGTTCTGCCGCGCGGTGTTGGCGACGAACTGTTCGAAGCCGACCTTGACGATTTCGAACGCGGTGTCGGTCTTCGTCACCAGCGCGCCGTCGGCGAACAATTTGATCTCGACGTTATATGTCCCGATCGGCACTTCGGCCGGCAACGGAATGCTGGTGCGGAACAAGGTCGGCGTCAGGAACGTCACCGCCGAGGTCTCCTCGCGATACAGCCCGTGCTGCTTGCGCAGCCGCACGAAGGCGCTGCGGAACGCGTCATCGGGGACGACGTCGGCGTAGTCGGGGCCGACACGCTGGGTCAGAAGCACGTTGTTCAGCCCGATCTGCTGCCGCCGAAGCACCTCGGGCGAAGCGATGGCGTCGAACGGGCGGTTGGAGAACAGCGCCAGATAGGTCGGAACGTTGAGGAATTGCCGGGAGTCGGTGTTGATCCAGATCCCGAACCTGCGCTCCTTGCGCCGCGTCACCATGTCGGCGCGCGGGCCGGCAACCGTCACCACCAGATCGTAGCTGCGATTGGGCGGCGTGTTGGCGTCCTTTTCCACCGAGCCGAACAACACCAGCTCGTCGCCGGAATAGTTCGGCGTCACGGTGACGCGGTGGTTCGACACCGACACGATCAGTCGTTCGGCCTGTGCAGGCGAAATCGCCAGCGCGGCGCCCACCGCAAGGCCTGCCAGCCACTGGGTGAGGCGCGCGGTCATCCGGTGATCCCCGTTTCGCGCACGGTGAAGAGATCCTCGGGCCGGATCACCAGTTCGACGGCAAAGCGTATGCCGACGGCGAGAACCAGGAGGCCGAGCAGCAGCCGCAAATGTTCGCCACGAATTTTCTGTCCGGCCCGCGCGCCGAACTGGGCGCCGGTGACGCCGCCGACCATCAGGATCAATGCCAGCACGGCGTCGACCAGATGGTTGGTGACCGCATGCAGCATGGTGGCGAACACCATCGTCACCAGGGTGAGCACCATCGAGGTGCCGATCACGGTGGAGGTCGGCACCCGCAGCACGTAGATCAGGAGCGGCACCAGGATGAAGCCGCCGCCGATGCCCATGACCGCGCCGATGAAGCCGATGACGAGGCCGATCACGATAACGGGAATGACCGACAGATAGATTTTCGAGCGCTTGAACCGCATTTTCAGCGGCAATCCGTGGATCCATCCATGGCTGCCCGGGCGTCGCACGGTGGCCGCGCCGCCGCGCCGGGCCCGCAACAGCGCGCGCAGGCCTTCCCAGAACATCAGCCCGCCGACGGTGGTCAGCAGGATCACGTAGGATGTCGCGATCATGAGGTCGAGCTGGCCGAGCGATCGCAGCAGCGTGAAGGTCCAGACGCCCAGCGCGGTGCCTATGGTGCCGCCGCTCAGCAGCACCACCGCCAGGACGGGATCGATGGCGCGCCGCCGCCAATAGGATAACGCGCCCGAGAACGAGGATGCCGCGATATGGCTCGCGACCGAGGCGACCGCCACCGCCGGCGCGATGCCGACGAAGATCAGGAGCGGCGTCATCAGGAACCCGCCGCCGATCCCGAACATGCCGGAGACGAACCCTACCGCCGCGCCCATCGCCAGGATGAGGAAGACATTGACCGGAATGTCGGCGATCGGGAGGTAGAGCTGCACGCGCGTCTGCTTTTTTAAGCTTTGCCGCTGGCCCGGCCGAGGCCAGTCAGGACGTGTTTCTGTTGTATTTGACGGCAGCGGGAGCCGGTTCGCGCATGCACATTTGCGTGCGCAGGGCCGGTTCCCGCGCCTTTGCATAACTGAATTCAACGGCAGACGGGACTAAAAATGCCCGGCAAGGCAAATTTTTGCCTCGCATGCCCAAACGGTTGTCAGGGCGTACCGGAGCAATCCGGTCGCGCATTCGGCGGGGACGATGGGCTCAGGGCTTGCCGAGGGGATCGGTGACGAGGTTCATCGCCAGCGCCTGCTTGGGGCTGAGCCAGCGGATCTCCCGGGTCTCGGACATCGCCTCCACGATAGAGGACGAGACGCCCATCTTGGTCATGTAGCCCAGCACGGCGCCCGCGATCCGCTGGGTCTCGGCGACCGGATCGCTGATCGGCTTGGTTGTGACAAACCGATGAACGCCGAGCGCCGAGCCCGGCACGCCGAACCGGGTCTTGCCGCCGGCATAGACGAGCACGCAGGCGCTGGCGCAATAGGCAGGCTTGACGCGGCCGGAGGCGTCGGGGATGCCGACCGCCGTCGCCAGGCCGCGCGATCGGATGATCTCGCCCATGATCGTGGCCTGGTTCAAATCGCCGCCGGGTGAGGACAGCAGCACCATGTCGCCGGCGGTCAGCCGGGCCTGGTCCAGCCGGTCGCGAAACGATTTCGCCGCGGCAGGCCCGATCGTTCCGCTGACGAAGAGGGCGCGACGGCCCGGCTCGGCGCCGCCGAGATCGGCCTTGTCGACCACCGAGAACGTCATGCTCGGCGAGATATATTGGTCCTTCCAATAATCCCACGCGTCGGGCTGCGACAGGTCCTGGTAGGCACGGATGGCCACGCCGGAAACCAGCAGGACGAAGATGGCGATCGACCAAAAATTCCGCTTGCGGCGGGGCGCTTGAGCCGGCGGGGGCGGCGGCGGAGGCTGGTAGCGCGGAATGTGCGGCGCTGTGACCGAAGGGCCTGTCGGCGACCTCCGGAAATCGTTCTCCCCGCCCTGGTTATCCTGGTCTGACAAGCAATCCTCTTTCCGCGCCGGGCCGATTTGGGATCGGGTTGGTCCGATCCGCTACAGCAATTTATGGCCGGGGTGAGGGCGGTGCCAGCGGGCTGGCCGCGACTTACGTAATCTTAATTCGCGGGCGCGGCGCGCTTGGCTGCAGCCTGCCTTGCGGCGGGTTTGGCCGGGGTGGGCTGCGCGGGGGCTGCGTCCCAGCCGCCGACCGGCGCGGCCACATTGACGGCATCGTCAGGCTGAGGCTCGACCGTAAAAGTCTGGATCGCGAGCCTTGCAGCAGCGAGCGACTGGGCGTCGAGGCGCTTGGCGATATCGTCGCGCTTGCGGGCGGAGTCCGCATCGCCCTGGGCCGCGGC
>PNLC01000195.1 GCA_013822885.1 Bradyrhizobium sp. | reverse complement strand
GTAGCCGGCCTCGATGCCGCGCGGCTCGCTCCAGATCGGCTTGCCGTGCTTGGAGAAATAGGCGAGCTCCCTGGTGCGGACGCCGTGCGCATCGAGCGCGTCATGCAGGCCGAGCTCGATCAGTTCGCGCACCGCATGGGGCAGCACGTTGATGCCGACGCCGAGCGGCCGCAGCTCGGGCACGCTTTCGAACACCCGAACCGGAACGCCGATCTGGTGCAGGCTGAGCGCCAGTGTCAGCCCGCCGATGCCGCCGCCGGCGATGAGTACGGTCATGTTACGCCCCTGTCACGCTGCTGCCTCTCGGGCGTCATGACATGAGGCAGGGCAGGGGGCAACTGCGAAGGCGCCTTCCGAGGGTGGACGGCGCGAGGGCATGCCGCTAACGTCCGGCTTTCCCATGAGGATGGCCATGTTCAAGCTCTACACCGCCCCCGGCACCTGCGCGCTGGCTTCGCATGTCGCCCTGGAGGAGGCCGGCGCCGACTACACGGCGGAACGGCTCGACTTCAAGAGCAGCCAGCAGACCACCCCGCAATATCTCGCGGTCAATCCGAAGGGGCGGGTGCCGGCGCTGGTAACGGACCGTGGCACGCTGACCGAGACACCGGCGATTCTCGCTTTCATAGCGAGCAGTTTCCCGAAAGCAGAGCTGGTGCCCGATGATCCCTTTGCGTTTGCACAGGCGCAGTCGTTCAACAGCTACCTGTGTTCGACGGTCCATATCAACCACGCGCACAAGATGCGCGGCTACCGCTGGGCGGCCGACGAAACCTCGTTCGCCGACATGAAGCGCAAGGTGCCGGAGACCATGGCCGCCAGCTTCGCCTTGATCGAGCGCGACATGCTGAAAGGCCCGTGGGTGATGGGCGAGCAGTTCACGATCTGCGATCCCTATCTCTACACCATCTCCGGCTGGCTCGAGGGCGACGGCGTCGATCTCGCAGCGTTGCCGAAGGTGGCGGCGCACCGCAAGCGGATGGAAGAGCGGCCGGCCGTTCAGAAGGTGCTGGCAGCCGTGAAGGCCTAAGCCGCCTTCCGCTTGCCCCGTTCCATCTCGCGGCCGATGCCGAGCATGATGTTGCGCAGCCAGATCGAGCCGGGGTCCATCTGGGCGCGGGTCGGATAGAACATGTACTGCTCGTCGATCCCGGGATCGATCGGCGGCGCGATCGTCGCCAGCGATAATTGCTTCGACAGCGCGCCGATCAGGCGGCGCGGCACGAAGGCGACCAGATCGGTGCGCGCGGTGACGTGCAGCGCCTCGATGTAGCCGGGCACGACCAGCGCGATCCGCCGCTCGATGCCTTTGGAGCGCAGCCAGCCGTCGATCAGGTCCTCGCTCTGGCCGCGGATCACGACCGCGACATGGCGCGCATCGAGAAACGTCTCCAGCCGCTTCAGCCTGATGCCGACGGGGTGGCCTTTCCGGACCGCGAGCGCGTCGCTGTCGATGTAAAGCCGCTGCCGGTGAAATCCGCTGAAGGAATTGCCGATCGAGATCACCATGTCGATGGTGCGGGCGAACTCCGCCGTGAAGATCGCAGGCCCCCGCCACGGCACCACGTCGATCCGCACGTTCGGCGCCAGTCTCGTGATCTTCTCCATCAGCGGCGGCATCAGAAGCTCGACGGCGAGGTCCGGCATCATCAGGCGGAACTGGCGTTCGCTTCGGGCAGCATCGAAACCCTCGGGAATGAACAGCGAGCGCACCTGGTCCAGCGCCTGCGCCAGCGGCGCGCGCAGCGCCTGCGCCCGCGGCGTCAACTCCATCCTTGCGCCGGTGCGTACCAATAGCGGGTCGCCGACCAGGTCGCGCAGCCGCTGCAACGCATGGCTCGCCGCCGGCTGCGACAGCCCGATCCGCATTGCCGCGCGGCTGACATTGGCTTCCCGGAGCAGGGCGTCGAGCGCGACCAGCAGATTGAGGTCAAGCGAATTCAAATTCATACGACGAATATATATCATATTCGCTATCGATTGGAATGGCATGCCGCGCGCGATGATCTGCAACACGGATCAAACAGGAGAAGCCATGATGAGCGCAGCAGCCAACAAGAAACTCGTGCAGCAGGTCTACACGGACTCCGCCAACCGGAGCGGGACCACGTTCCTCGACAACCTTGCGGAGGACGCGACCTGGGTCGTCACCGGGCAATATTCGTGGTCGCATGAATTCAGGGGGCGCGATGCGATCAACAACGGCCTGATGGGCCATTTCCGCTCGTTCTTCGCGGTGCGGCCGCGAACGGTGGCGTTCAACTTCATCGCGGAAGGCGATCATGTCGTGGTCGAAGCCCGCGGCGACAACGTCACCAAGGCCGGTGAGCGCTACGACAACCAGTACTGCATGGTCTGGCGCATCGAGGACGGCAAGATCAAGCAGATCAAGGAATACTGCGATTCCGCGCTAGTCGAGCGCGTACTCGGGCCGTTCCCGGAAGAACGGAAGCAGGCGGTTGCTGTGTGAGACACAGGCCGGCTATTGCACTGAGGATTTCCTAGTCCGCGTCAAAGAAAGTCGTCATGCCCGGCCTTGTGCCGGGCATCCACGTCTTTGCTTGATGTTTCCGAGCGGCAAGACGTGGATGGCCGGGACAAGCCCGGCCATGACGAGAATGCCTGGCTGTGTTCAGGCCGCCTTGACCTTGAGATGCTTGAACATGTTGCCGCGAGCCTCGTCGTCCATCTCGGCCTTGAACTTGAAACTGTCCTTCAGCGCGATCGCCTTGGCCGCCGCGGGGCGGGCCGAAATCTCGTCGACCAGCTTCTTGACGTTGGGGTATTTCGCCATCGCGTCCTCGCCCATGACGAAGGGGATCATGCGGGCCCAGCCCCACACGTCCATGTCGACGATGGTGTAGGTGTCGCCGACCATGTAGCGGCGGCCGGCGAGGTGGTCGTTGAGAATGCCGAAATGCCGCTGCGCTTCGAACTGGTAGCGGTTATGGGCGTAGTCGACCTTTTCCGGCGCGAAGTGCTTGAAGTGCACGGCCTGGCCGGAGAACGGCCCGACGCCGGTGGCGACGAACATCAGCCATGACAGCAATTCGCCGCGGTTGGCCGGGGTGTTCGCGGGCAGAAACTTGCCGGTCTTTTCCGCGAGGTAAAGCAGGATGGCGTTGCTGTCGAAAACTGTGATGCCGTCGTCGTCGATCGCCGGCACCTTGGCGTTCGGATTGACGGCGAGATATTCCGGCTTGAACTGGTCGCCCTTGCGGGTATCCACGGCAACCGGCTCATAGGCGATGCCGGCTTCCTCGAGGAAAAGCGCGACCTTGGTCGGGTTGGGCGATCCGTTGAAGTAGAATTTGAGCATCGAAAGACTCCCTTGGTTTTGTTGCCGATAAATCGGAAAGCGGCGCTGGCTGCGGGCGACATTCATGCGCAAATTTAGACGGATTGTGCAAGCGATGAGTTCGAGACGATTTGCGGCGGCCGTTGGCGATCAGCTGAAATACATGAAGCCAACTGCGCTGGCGACGATCAGTGCGACGCCAGCTACGTCCAACAATGCGCCAAAGCGCGTTGCGGTTTGCAGATCGGTTGCCTGAACGGCGCGCTCGGTTGAGCGCGCATAGCCGTGCGTGATGATCTCCTGGGTGAGTTGGCTATGGGCCTCCAGGGCGCTGGTCAGTCCGACGGACACCAGGAGAACGCCGAAGATGCCGAGGCCGAAAAAGCCGAGCAGGCCGAACAGCAATATCGGGAACATGCCGATCAAGAAGATCGGCAACAGCGGCAGAACCAACAAGGCCTCTGATTGCTTTCGCACCGGCGATCCAATCGACACTGCAACTGGCGGCTTTTCATTCTAGTCCTCGCGGTCGCGGACAATCAAGACGGGGGCGTTCAACAGGTCGTCATTGCGACGTCGTGTAGGGCTCACCCTTCTGTCCCGCCTCCCCGGCTGTTGGCCAGCTTCCAGAGCACCATGATGACGAGCCACGTCACGACGGTGGCGGCCGAGAGCATTTCGAACACGATCTGGTACAACCCCAACGCGTCGCCCTTTTGCACAGCCATCGAATTGTATCCCCACCAGTAAAATTCCCAAACGCGATGCATCCGCAAGACGAAGGAGATCACGATTGGAACAGCGAATAGTCCCACGAGAAAGCAGGTTCGCCAGATGAGAAGCAGAACGCCGACGGGCGCCAGGAAAACGGCGTGATTGACGAGGAAAAGATGGTCGATTTGCTGGCGCCCCCCGACCTGATAGTCGGTGCCCACCAACGTCACAACATGTAGAACGGAGAGTGCAATCGCTGCGGCCAGGCACCGCTTGCCGAACGCATCCCCTCCAAGCTTGGTCATTCCGCGACTGATCCTGCCCAGTCGTGTATCGGGCAACGTTATAACTGTGTCGTGACAGCGCGCGAATCCTCGCTCCGGGTTCGCGAGTTCGTGGTGCCGCGGAATGACAAAGAGATTGGGGACGCTCAGCCCGCAATGATGGCGCCGTCGGCGCGAACCAGCGCACTATCGGCGTCGGGTCCACAGCCGGTGCGTGCGAAGACTTTGTGAACGTCAGACGACAGAAAAGTCAGGACGCTTCAAATCTTTTCTGCTTTGCCGTGCCTCAACAAGGGGTAGTGCCTTGTGTTTGATACATCCTGTGGCTATTGGCTCTCTGTGGAGATCCAGCATGCCCCTCTTTGACAATATCCGATCCGGCTTTCTTGCCGCCTTCTTCGTGCTCGCGGGTGCAGGTCCTGCACTGTCGCAGCAGCTCGCGGTCGCGCCAACCATGGCTCCCAATTCGCAGTTCCTGCTGCGTATTCATGCCAGCCGGACACTCGAACAATACCTTCAATTCCTGCGGAGCGATTTTTTCTCCATCGACGCCGACGTCGACGGCCAGATCACGCAACGCGATGTCGATCTTCATACCGTGATGGAAACGGTCCAGGGCCGGACATCCGCGGTTAGTCACGTCATGCGTTACGACCTCGATGGCGACGGGTCGGTCACCGAGGACGAAATCCGCCATGGCATGAGCTACGACATGCGAAGCCAGCGGGGGCTTGCCGCCTTCAACAAGATCGGCAAGCCGCAGCTTCCGTCGATGGACGTTTCGGCGGTGCAGATCGAAACCGCGATCCGCTCGATCATGGCGGTGGATGCAGACAAGGATGGCAAGGTGACTGTTGCCGAAGCCGCCAGGTTCGGCGTGCCGGGCAGAGGGGGGCGGCCGGAGAGCGGGCAGGCGGCTCGCGCGCGGCAGGTACTGACGCTCGATTCGGGTACGAAAGCGGCGGTGACATTGGCTGAGTATCAGGCGGCGGGCGAGTTGCTGTTCCGTAACGTCGATACCGACAACGATGGCATAATTTCGCAGCAGGATCTGACCGGCTACCGCGCACGAGCGGAGCGCGCCGGATGCGAAATGCCCGCCGCGTCGGAAAAGGCCAAGGTCATCCTCCTCAGCAGCTATCGGACCGACGCACTTTCCAGCGTCACTTTGGGTTCGCAGGACAAGATCGTCAACGCTGGTCGCGTCGTAGTCGAGGCTGGCAGCGAGCCGCTCTATGTCGTGATCGCGACCCACTCTCCCACGATCTGGCAATTCACCGGCGCCGTGGAACGGATCGAACGACTGGTGATGTCCAGTTCGCCAATCGGATCCAACAGCGGTGTTGCCAATCAGCGATCGGCGGTCGGCGCGACCGGCGTGCCCCAGGAGCGGGTCAGTTTCTTTGCCCGCGCCAATTGCCTGACCTATTTCCCCGAGACGCCGACAGGTGCCTCGCTCCAGACGGTGGCGGCGGTACACAACTTCACCGGCAAGGCGCCCGAAACAGTCGCCGCAAGACATTCCGTCGCCAGCTTCAAGGTGCCATCGGGTGCGATCGAGACGCGAGTGGAACAGCGTTCGCGCAGTGCTTTCATTCGGACAACCGAAGGTACGCGCGACAACGTTGGCAATACGAGCAACGTGATGATCCAGGCCGGACCGAGACGGGCAAAGGATGAAATGGACCTGGTTTGGCCCGGTGGCGTGATCGAGATTGATCCCAGGACAGTCGTCGGGAGCGCGTCTGCGGTGGCCTACGAGGTGTTGCCGGCGCCGGCAGGGCTGGTCCAGTTGCTGTCCGCAGGAACTCTGACGCAGAACAGCCTGGGCGAATACATTGTACGTCAGAAGATGCGCTTCCCCGCTGGCCTCCAGGGAGCGCAGACCTTTCTCATCATGAGAGGAACACCGTATCCAGACGGCGATCCCGGGCATTCCTGCGTGATCGTTGAAGAGACCGGAGAGAAAAAGGGCGCGACGTGCCCGTTCGCGCTGCCTGCCCCTCAGCCTCAGCGCGAGCGTTGATCGACCGAAATCAGGCCGCCGCCATCCGTGCGACGCCGGCAACTTCCAGCAGTGCGGTGAAGCGCGTTGCGGTTTGCATCGCCTGAGCGGCGCGCTCGGTACGGCGCCCAGATATCGTCTGCACGCTGTCGTGCTTTGGCGGATCTTGGCGCGAATGCGCCGAAGCGTTGCCCAGCTAGCCCGCCGCCATCCCGGAGCGGATTTCGGCCCGAAGTTCGTCGATCAGCCGCAGCCCGTTCTTGGTTTCGACATGCCAGAAGGTCCAGCCGTTGCAGGCCGGCGCGCCCTGCGCCACCGCGCCGATGCGATGGATCGAGCCGACCTTGTCGCCGAGCATGATGGCGCCGTCGGCGCGAACGAGCGCACCATGGCGCTTCTTGGAATCGACCAGCTTTGTTCCGGGCGGAATCATGCCGCGTTCGATCAGTTCGGAGAACGCCACGCGGGGGGCGTCGCGCGCCGTCATGAACGGTGCCAGCGTCGCCTCGGGCAGCGGCTCGATCGCCGCGATGCGCGCTTCGGCGGCCTTCGCATAGGTCTGGTCGCGCTCGAAGCCGATGTAGCGGCGGCCGAGGCGTTTTGCCACGGCGCCGGTCGTGCCGGTGCCGTTGAAGGGATCGATCACCAGATCGCCCGGCTTCGACGACGACAGCAGCACGCGCGCCAGCAGGCCCTCGGGCTTCTGGGTCGGGTGAACTTTCTTGCCATCGGCGCCCTTGAGACGTTCTTCGCCGGTGCAAAGCGGAATCAGCCAGTCGGAACGCGCCTGCACGTCCTCGTTGGCGGCCTTCAGCGCCTCATAGTTGAACGTATAGCCCTTGGCCTTTTCGTCACGCGCGGCCCAGATCATGGTCTCGTGCGCATTGGTGAAGCGGCGGCCACGGAAGTTCGGCATCGGATTGGACTTGCGCCAGACGATGTCGTTGAGGACCCAGAAGCCGAGGTCCTGCATGATCGAGCCGACGCGGAAAATGTTGTGGTAGGAGCCGATCACCCACAGCGTCGCCGACGGCTTCATGATCCGGCGGCAGGCGAGCAGCCATGCGCGGGTGAAATCGTCGTAAGCCGCAAAGGATGAAAACTTGTCCCAGTCGTTGTTGACCGCATCGACATGGGATTCGTCGGGGCGCTTGAGATCGCCCTTGAGCTGCAGGTTATACGGCGGATCTGCGAACACCAGATCGACCGAACCGGCCGGAAGCTTCGACATCTCGGCGACGCAATCGCCGACGACGATGCGAGCGCTGGACTCGGACTCGAATTTAGTGCGGGGCGCCCTTGCAGACGCCCCGCGACGCGACACAACCATGACTCG
>PNLC01000194.1 GCA_013822885.1 Bradyrhizobium sp. | reverse complement strand
GTGAGCTTGTCGCCCTGCCATGCCGCGATTGATGCGTGCGGCTCCATCATCGCGTGGGCTTCATCGGGCGTGCTGTAGCGCGCATCGAGCCTAACCGGCGCCGCGGCGAAGGCGGTCGCGAAGTCGCCGACCGCCGTATCGGCAGGACCGCCCGTCACAGGGCTGGGTTTTGCAGTAGCCATCGACGAAGCGAGATCGAACGCGCCCTGCTCCCGCGCATAATCGACGCGGACAAGCTGCGCGGCCGCGCGCGCCTGCTCGAAGGTTTCGGCGACGACGACGGCGATGGCCTGATGATAGTGCTGGATCTCGGGGCCACCGAGCAGCCTGGCGATATTGAGGTTACCCTTGTCGAGCTTGCCGGCATTGTTGGCGGTGACGATGGCGAGCACACCGGGCGCGGCCGTGGCATCGACGAGGTCGATGCTCTTGATCCGTCCCTTGGCGACCGCCGAGCCGACGACGTAGCCGTAGGCCTGGTTCATTGCGACGTCGTGCCGCTCATGGGCGTAAGGCGCGGTGCCGGTGACCTTGAGCGGACCGTCGATGCGGCTGATGGGCTTGCCGATCACCTTGAGTTGGTCGATCGGATTGGTGGTGGCGGCGGTTTCGAATTTCATGATGTCAGCCCTTCGCCTCGGTCAGCACCGCGCCGAGCGTACGCTCGACCAGCGGCAGCTTGAATGCGTTTTCTTGCGTTGGCCTCGCGCCGGACAACAGTTCGGCCGTGACCGCCCGCGCGCCACGCGGCATCGCCGCCTCGGCGGCCTCGATGCGCCACGGCTTGTGCGCGACGCCGCCAAGCGCGACGCGTCCGCTGCCGTCGCGCTGCACGATGGCCGCGACCGACACCAGCGCGAAAGCATAGGAGGCGCGGTCACGCACCTTGCGATAGATGTGTGTGCCGCCGACGGGCCTTGGCAGCGTCACCGCCGTGATCAGTTCACCCGGCGAAAGCGACGTTTCGACATGGGGCGTGTCGCCTGGCAGGCGGTGAAGATCGGCAATTGGAATTGTCCGCGCGGGACCGTCGGGCCGCACAGTCTCCACCCTGGCATCAAGCACGCGCATCGCCACCGCCATGTCGCTCGGATGCGTGGCGATGCAGGCTTCGCTTGCGCCCACCACTGCGTGCTGCCGGCCGAACCCGCCGATGGCGGCGCAGCCGCTGCCGGGCCGGCGTTTGTTGCAGGGCTGGTTGGTGTCGTAGAAATAAGGACAGCGTGTCCGCTGCAGCAGGTTTCCCGCGGTCGTGGCCTTGTTGCGCAGCTGACCGGAAGCGCCGGCGAGCAGCGCACGCGACAGCACGCCATAATCGCGACGCACGCGCGCGTCCGCCGCGAGATCGGTATTGCGCACCAGCGCGCCGATCCGCAAGCACCCATCGGGCGTCGGTTCGATCCTGTCGAGCGCGAGGCCGTTGACGTCGATCAGGTGCGTCGGCGCCTCGATCTCGAGTTTCATGAGATCGAGCAGGTTGGTGCCACCTGCAATGAACCTGGCGCCGGGCCGGCGCGTGGCAGTGGCCGCGGCTTCCGCCGGGGTGCGGGCGCGCTCGTAGGTAAAAGATCTCATGCCTGCCTCCCGGCAACTTCAGATATCGCCTCGGCAATATTGGAATAGGCGCCGCAACGGCAGATGTTGCCGCTCATGCGCTCGCGGAGTTCGGCGTTGGTCAGTTGCGGCGGCGTGTTCAGGTCGTCGCTGACATGGCTCGGAATGCCGGCCTTGATTTCGTCCAGCATCGCGACGGCCGAGCAGATCTGCCCGGGCGTGCAATAGCCGCATTGATAGCCATCATGCTCGACGAACGCCGCCTGCATCGGGTGCAAATTTTCCGGCGTGCCCAGTCCCTCGATGGTCGTGATGCTGTCGCCTTCGTGCATGACGGCCAGCGTCAGGCACGAATTGATCCGCCGCCCACCGACCATGACCGTACAGGCCCCGCACTGGCCGTGATCGCAGCCCTTCTTGGTGCCGGTGAGATGCAGGTGCTCGCGCAGCGCGTCGAGCAGCGTGGTCCGCGGGTCGAGCGTGGCCTCGCGCATCCTGCCGTTCACGTTAAAGGAGACATTCGATATCGCAGAGGCGGCGACAGTGGCGTGGCCCGGAGCCGCGGGGGTTTGGGCTTTGACGATCGATGGGGCCGCCGTTAGCGCCACCGACGCCGCGGTTCCCAATAGCAGTTTACGCCGCGATAACTCGAAGTCGCTCGGACCTTGCATGTCGTGTTCCCGTTTTGCTGTCGCCCGCTGGCTCTCGGCACGCCCGTTTAGACGCCGGCATCAAAGCGCCGGCCGCTGTTGGCTAACTGCGCCGCGTTTCGGCCGTTCCGTTCCGGCGTTCACGATTGAAAGAGGAGGTGCCGCCCCGGGAAACGCCGCGCTTGCGGGCGATCGAGAAGCGGGTTGCCGCGGCGGCCTCATTGTCTAGCCGGCCGGAGAATCGAAAAGGGCCGCAGCAGCGCTACGGCCCTCTCTCCTGGAAGGGTCTGTCATTAGTTCGAAGTGCAGACCTTCATGGTCTTCATGCCGGTTTCGGCTTCCGTTCTCGTCTTGAAGGTGCCGTTGTCGACGATGGTCGTGGTGGTCGTCGTCGGCCTGGTATCGACGATGGTGCACTTCTTGGTGGTGGCATCGCGAACCACATAGAATTCGGCGGCGAACGACGGCGCAGCGACGGCAGATGCGGCAAGGGCCAGCGTTCCGATCATCAGATATTTCTTCAAGGTGTCCTCCTCGGCTTTGCCATGATGCAACCCGTCAACTCGCGGGACTACCGGCCGTTCCACTTTTTCCCGAAATTTGGATACCAAGCGACAACAGGCCTCTATTCGTCCGAGGCGCCTTCCAGCTTCTTGAGATGCTTGAGCCCCTCCACAACCAGCAACTCCGCTTCATTGTCGCCCGCTTCCCAGCGACTGCGGATGAAGCGTTCCAGGCTGGCACGGCGGGCATCATTCTCTGCGACACCCTTGTTGATCAGCAGATAGACACTCCACGCCCGAGCAAATGCGGTCTCGACGATATCCGGATCAGCCATTCCACCCCCCAAGCCAGGCAAACGATTCTATTGCCACTTTTTCCCTATTTTTACTATACGATGGCGCGCCTGCGCCGCAACATACTTCCTTGCGGGAGCTGTCGCACTCATCGGGAAGAATCAGCAATCGGATTCAAGAAATCGCTGCGACAATTTGCTTTCGGCGTACCGGAACAAAACTCTCCGCCGGGAAATTGTGTCCGACGTCGCGATCACGCGATTGAGAAGGATCCCCGCATGAGACGTATCGTTCTGATCTGCGCCGCACTTATTGCTTCGCTTGCCATGACCGCATCCGCTTCCGCACGAATAGCCATTGCTCCGCTGTCCGTTCAGGACGGATCCCTGATCGAGGTCAAGCATGGGCGTGGCCACGGTCACGGACACAAGTTCCATAGAGGGCGCGGCCACCATCATGGATGGCACAGGGGACGTGGCCATCATCACGGATGGCACAGGGGGCGCGGCCACCACAAGCATTGGCACCACCGCCGTCATCGTCATCATTGATGGAGTTTTCGCTGCATCCGCTTTTCGTCACCCATTGCCCGGGCGATAAGCTGATACAGCGATGCGAACGGGTCGCGCCCTCAGGGCGCGGCCGGTTCAGCCGGCATTGACCTGCAATGCCCGCAAGCACATGAAGAAGTTCAGCCCAGCCCCATCTCGACGGCGATCCGGATCAGGTCCGAATGGTTCTTGGCGCCGAGTTTCTGCTTGAGCAGGGATGTGGTGTTGGCAACGGTCTTGTAGGAAATTTCCAGCGCATCGGCGACTTCGACGATCTTGTCGCCGCGGCCCAGTAGCCGCAAGATTTCCAGCTCGCGCGCCGTCATCTGCGTCGCCGGATTGGCCTTGATGGAAGCGCCCGAGAAGGTCACCGCCTCCGCGAGCTGCGGCGAAATGAAATTGTCTCCCGCCGCGACCTTGCGGACGGCCTTCACCAGTACTCTGGGATCGTCGCCCTTCGAAACGTAGCCCTGTGCGCCGAGTTCGATCGCACGAACCACGAACGCGGGATCGTCGTTCATGCTGAACATGATGATCCTGGCGTCCGGATCCTCCTTGCGGATCCGGCGCATCAGCTCGAAGCCGGAGACATCGGGAAGCTTGATATCGATCACCGTGACGTCGGGCCGCCGGGAAAAGTAGGCACGGTGACCGGACCTGGCGTCGGTGGCCTCGTCGATCTTCACCGAACTGTCGGATGCGAACAACGACCGGCAGCCCGACAGGACCACCGGGTGGTCGTCGACGATCAGGACCCTGGTAGCGGATTTTGCCGAATTCTGCATCATTGAGTTCCCTGCCGGCTTAGATAAGCGGTTGGCGGAATTTGGAAAGAGAAATCTGGGGTTGCGGGAGCTGGAATATCAAAATGTGGGAAAGCCTTTCGCTTCGGACCCGACTTTTGCTGCCGCTCGGCCTGATGTTCGGGGCGGCACTGCTGCTGGGGGCGTTTTCCCTGCAGATCTTCGCACCGACACAACTGTTGGAAGAAACCGAGCCTGCTGCACGCGCAGCGAGGTCGGTTGCCGCCGCGCTCAACGGGGCGCTGCAGACATCAGCCAATCCGCACGCAACGCTGGATGCGTTCGTGCAGTCGCTTGGGACGTCCGAAGCCATCGGGTTCCGGCGCGCCGGCGCAGAGACCGACGTACACCCGCCGACCGAGGTGCGAACCCCGCTGGGACGGGTACCTCACTGGTTCGTTCATCTTGTCGAGATCCCGGAGGTCGGAGCGACCTACCCGGTGACGATCGAGGGCATGCGGGTCGGCAACATTGTCTTCGCGCCCGACATGTCTGCCGACATCTACGAGAAGTGGGTCGGCTTTCTGGCGATCGCCTCCTCCGGCATCGCCTTGATGCTGCTGA
The DNA here is from genome assembly GCA_013822885.1 of Bradyrhizobium sp. GTDB lineage: Bacteria > Pseudomonadota > Alphaproteobacteria > Rhizobiales > Xanthobacteraceae > Bradyrhizobium. Next base: position 2,741 of record PNLC01000194.1, on the reverse strand, counting down.
CAGGCATCATCGCGCATTTCGTCGTGCGTTCCGCACTCGGCCCGCTGCAGAATCTCGGCGATGGCCTCACGCGCATGCGAATGGGGGACTACGAACACCTGATTCCGGCGACTGGACCGCCGGAGATACGCAAGAGCTCGCTGGAAGCCAACGAACTGGCGCACACGCTCAGACGCCTCAGCCAGGACAATCGAAGCCTGCTGCGCCGGATCGTGTCGCTGCAGGACGACGAACGCCGCGATATGGCGCGCGAGCTCCATGACGAACTCGGGCCGCTGCTGTTCGGCATTCGCGCCAACACCGTGGCGCTGCTGGAAGCCATCCCGCCTGACAAAGCCGAGCTCGGCTCCGCTGCCGAGGGCATTCTTCAGTCGGTCGAGACGTTGCAGCAGGCGAACCGCCGTATCCTAGACCGGTTGCGGCCGCTGTACATCCAGGAACTGGGACTGGAGCGCAGCATTCAGACGCTGCTACAGAACGCGAAGGCGCAGGCGCGGGACCTTGCGCTGACGTCGGAGATCGACGCCAGGCTGAACGCGATCGACGGCCTGTTGTCGCAGACGGTCTATCGCGTGATCCAGGAGGCGGTGACGAACGTGCTCCGCCACGCCAGAGCGGATTCCCTGCACGTTCGGGCTGCGATTGAGGACCGCGAACTGGTCGTCGAAATATCCGACAATGGCATTGGCTTCCCCGCCGATCCGCGGCTGGGCCGCGGACTGACAGGAATGCTGGAGCGGGTCCGCGCGCTGAGCGGAACGCTGCTATTGCTGCGCGAGGACGGACGCACCTGCGTCCGTTGCCGTCTGCCGGCCGGCGATTCCGTGGCAGCCGCTGCCACGACCGAAACCTGAGGCAGAAATTTGCAGACGCCCAGGTCAGGCAGGTGGATGCGTCGTCAGGCCCTCACCGGTCGCGCCGGCGACATCCTGCTGCCTTGGCGAAGCGGGGGCACAAGCGGTCTGCAGGATCTTCCCGTTCGGCGTGAAGGTGAAAGCGATGCGAACGGGCTTGCCTTCGTAGCTGAGATAATCGAGCACGACGCCGTCGGCGGCCGGCGTGATTTCCTCCAGCCCGAACGCGGTCGGCACGATCGCATCGAGCCGCGGCCGCCAATAGGCTTCAAGCTCGGCGCGGCCTTCACGGAGACCGATTTCATCGCAACCGCATTCGAACGTCGCGTCGTCGGCATAGAGTTCGAGCAGCGCCGCAAGGTCGCGCTTCCTGCACGCGTCCAGCCAGTCGACCACCAGCGCTACCTGATCGAAATCGTCAGCCAATCGGTCGTCTCCATCCAAATCGCGGCCCCTCGTACTGGTTCTCGGGACGCGTTGCGGCGTATCGCGATCATCGTGAGCGGACACTCAACTACATGCGTCTCAAGTTCGTCGTGGAACGCGGAAACGATCCTAGCCGAAAAAGGTTCCGGTGTGCGGCCCGGGAAACTACGGCCGCAGCAACAACCTAGGCGCGGCGCTGCCCGCGCCACCACACGCCAAACGCGATCACCACCGCAAACGCCAGCGTAAACCAGGTGATGGCGTACTGCAGGTGATCGTCCTTGAGACGGACAGTAAGCGGGCCGGGCTTGGGAATACCGCTCTCGGGCACGGGCTGCTCGAGGTCGATATAGAACGGCGCAACGGCCTTGCCTTCCTCGCTCCAGCCGAGCGCGTGCGCCATCGCAAGATGATCACGGGTGAACCACAACCGCTTGGCGGTATTTTCAGGCGGCGTCAGCGTGCCCGCACTTTCGGGAAAGCGAATATAGCCGGTGAGCGTCGCTGGATCACCAGTCACCAGCCGGCCCGCCGCGCGATCCTGCTGGCCTCGGTCCTGCATGGTGTTCTGGACGAAACCTGCGTTGACCACGATGGTCTCGCCGCCCTGCAGGCGCGTCGGCAGGAACGCCCAAGTGCCGGGACCGGAGATGTCGGCGCGCACCGCGGAGCCTGCACTATAGACCATCGCATCCGGCAGCGGCGCGTAGGTCGCCGTAAAGCTGACGCGGCGGAATTCGTCTTTGGCCGGCGTCAACGCATTCCACTGCGATGGTGCCGGCAACGCACCGGGCGGCACCGCGAGGCGTTCATTCAGGATCGCGATCAGCGCATGCTTCTCGACCCGGCGCTGCAATTGCCAGATCCCGAGGCCGGTGAAGACCGCCACCATCACCAGTGTGAAGATGGCGAAGCCCGACACCGCCCGCCGCCGCGCAATCACCCCGGTCATTTCGGCTCGCGGTCGATCAGCCGGCCCGGCGCTGCCTTGTGATGAAACTGCAAAGCGATCAACAGCGACTTCATCGATCGCAAGGGCAGCAGCGTGGTCGCGACGATGAGCGGCAGCCAGAGCGCTGCATGCAGCCAGAATGGCGGCTGGTATTTGATCTCGACGATCAGGGCCGCGGCGACGACGACAGCCCCCGCCAGCATGATGATGAAGATCGCCGGACCGTCGCCGGCATCGATGAAGGCGTAGTCGAGCCCGCACGACTCGCAACCGGGGCGCAAATCCAGGAAGCCCGCATAAAGCTTGCCCTTGCCGCAGCGCGGGCAGCGGCACGCGATGCCGCGCAGCGCGCTCTGGGTTACAGTGGGTGATTGTTCAGGCGTCATACTCTGTCCTTCCCCTCTGCTGGAGAGAGGAAATGAAAAAGGGGCGGTCTTGCCGACCGCCCCTTGTAGCACGTCAAGCCTGCATCAGTGTCCGGCTACGGGCCCGGCGCCGCGGAACCAGAT
>PNLC01000193.1 GCA_013822885.1 Bradyrhizobium sp. | reverse complement strand
GGCATCCCGGTCGCCAAGCACGGCAACCGCGCGCTGTCCTCGCGCTCGGGCGCGGCCGACGTGCTGGCCTCGCTCGGCGTCAAGATCGACCTCACGCCGGACCAGGTCGGCCGCTGCGTGGCCGAGGCCGGCATCGGCTTCATGTTCGCACCCGCGCATCATCCCGCCATGAAGAATGTCGGGCCGACCCGGGTCGAACTCGCCACCCGCACGATTTTCAATTTGCTCGGACCGCTCTCCAACCCGGCCGGCGTCAAGCGCCAGATGGTCGGCGTGTTCTCACGGCACTGGGTGCAGCCGCTGGCACAGGTGCTGAAGAACCTCGGCTCGGAATCGGTCTGGGTGGTGCACGGGTCCGACGGGCTCGATGAGATCACCCTCACCGGTCCAAGCTTTGTCGCAAGCCTCGACAACGGCAAGGTCAGCACCTTCGAGGTGACGCCGGAGGACGCGGGACTCTCGCGCGTCGAGGGTGACGCGCTCAAGGGTGGCGACGCCGACGCCAACGCGGTGGCATTGCAGAGCGTGCTCAACGGCAAGCCCAGTGCCTATCGCGACGTCGCACTCCTGAACGCCGCGGCGGCGCTGATCGTGGCCGGCCGCGCCAGGGATTTGAAGGAAGGCGTGGCACTGGGGACCCAGTCGCTCGACAGTGGTGCTGCGGCGGCACGGTTGAAGCACTTGATCGCGGTCTCGCGCGGCTGATCCGGAGGCGCCAGAGATGTCCGATATCCTGACCAAGATCGAGGCCTACAAGCGCGAGGAGATCGCGGCCGCCAAGCGCGCGCATCCGCCTTCCGACGTCGAGGCGCGCGCCAAAGAAGCATCGCCGCCGCGCGGTTTCGTCCGCGCGATCCGCGACAAGCTTGCGCGCGGCGATTATGCGCTGATCGCGGAAGTGAAAAAGGCCTCGCCGTCGAAGGGGCTGATCCGCGCCGACTTCGATCCGCCGGAACTGGCGAAGGCTTACGAGGCCGGCGGCGCGGCGTGCCTGTCGGTTCTGACCGACACGCCCTCCTTCCAGGGCCATCTCGACTTCATGGTCGCGGCGCGCGCGGCGACCAGCCTGCCAGTGCTGCGCAAGGATTTCATGTTCGACACCTACCAGGTAGTCGAAGCCCGCGCCCATGGCGCGGACTGCATCCTGATCATCATGGCCGCGCTCGACGATGCCGCGGCAAAAGACATCGAGGACGCGACAATCGCGCTCGGGATGGACGTGCTGATCGAAGTCCACGACCACGCCGAGCTCGATCGCGCGATGAAACTTCGTTCGCCGATGATCGGCGTCAACAACCGCAATCTGCGGACGTTCGAGACCACGCTGGCAACCAGCGAGGTGCTGGCGCCGCTGATCCCGCGCGACCGGCTGATGGTCGGCGAAAGCGGCATCTTTATCCCCGCCGATCTCGCACGCCTCGAACGCGTCGGCATGTCGACGTTTCTCGTCGGCGAAAGCCTGATGCGGCAGGAAGATGTTACCGCGGCGACCCGTGCGCTGCTGACGCGCACCGATGCGCCGCGCGCGACCGGGACCCGCTAGCCGATGGCGCGCGAGGGTTCCAAAAGCAAGTCTCCCAAAGAAAAGGCTTCCAAAGGCGGCGGCGCCCTCACCCATATCGATGCATCGGGCGAAGCGCGGATGGTCGACGTGTCGGCCAAGGAAGCGACTGAACGCACGGCTATCGCCGAGGGACGCGTCGTGATGACCAAGGCGACGCTGGATCTGATCGTCTCCGGCAACGCCAAAAAAGGCGACGTGCTGGGCGCCGCCCGCATCGCCGGCATCATGGCGGCGAAGCGTACCTCGGAACTCATTCCACTGTGCCATCCCCTGGCGCTGTCGAAGGTCACGCTCGACATTGCACCCGACCGGAAACTGCCCGGCTGCGTCGTCCGCGCCACCGTCAAGGTCACCGGGCCGACCGGCGTCGAGATGGAAGCGCTGACGGCGGTGTCGGTTGCGTGCCTCACGATCTACGACATGATCAAGGCGGTCGAACGCGGCGTTCGCATCGAAGGCATTCATCTGGTCGAGAAGCTCGGCGGCAAGTCCGGACATTATCGCGTCGACGAATAGACGCCGCTGCCGACTCAAAAGAAAGAAAAACCAATGATCCGATGGATCCTCGTTTGCGCCATCACCGCGATGTCTGCTGGAGTGACGGAGAAAGCGCGGGCGCAGGCCGCTAATCCCGAACCCGGCTATTGTGCCCAATTCTATCCGAACGCGGATTGCAACAGCATCGGACCAGCGACGCCGGGAGCTGTTGACCCCGCTCCCGAGAGCAAGCCGGAGGAAGCGGCACCCCCGCCTCCACCTGCTGTCAAGAAGGCCGCAAAAAAGCAGGCCGAGAAGAACAATAAGCCGCAGACCAGCGCGACGGTGGCACCGCCGAGGTGACTTCCCGGCGGTAACGCTGGTGTGACCGGCAGAATGCGGAATGCAGCTTGGGCTGACGGGGTTGTTTGTTTCGGGACCTTCACAGGGAGGAATCCGATGTCGATCTACCGATTTCTTGGCGCAGCGACTGCGTTGGCACTGATGATCTCGGCGCCCGCCATGACACCCGCCTGGGCGCAGCAGGTCATCTCCGAGCCCGGCTATTGCGCGTTTTTCTATCCGAACGCCAATTGCCAGAACAAGGGCCCGGGTAATCCCTACACCGGCGACTATCAGCGGCGCGTAAGCCAGGGCTATGTCGTGCCGGACAGCAGTCAGACGGTAGGCGTTGCAAGAAAGCCAACGCGCAAATCGGCGACACGGATTCAATGATAGCGTTGCCGGTTCTCCCGGTCGCCAAATAGCTCGGTGACTTTTTCCAAACGATCCGTCGGCATCAGCGCCGCCGGTCTTGCACGATCACGCCGCGGTCGGTTCCATGCGCGGCCGTCTCGATCTCATCCGTGTACGAATACTCGACGAACTTCTTGTAGATCCAGTGTCCTCCGTGGTTACGCCGCCAAACCAAGCCCCAGACGAGCCGACCGGTAATCGATCGCCTGGGAATGATGATCCGCCAGAGATGCCAGGCGTTGGCCCATGCCTGTCCCAGATCCGAACGCACGGCAGAATTGATATCGCTGCTATTGGCCATCTGGTGATCCGCGATATCAGGAGGACTCCGAACGCGACGCGCGGCTAGCTTAAGAGTGGCTGGCAGCGACGAAACCGCCGCTGCCAGCCGAGTTGCATCAGCTGTTTGCCAGCGGCAAGGCGACATAACGCGACGCGTCGCCGGAACGAAGCCGCATCAGCACGCTGCTCTTCTTGTCGGTACGGGCAGCTTCAAGCGCATCGGCGACGTCGCCGGGTTTCGCAATGTTCTTTCCGGCAACCTCGAGGATCACGTCGCCCTTCTTGACGCCGCGATCGGCCGCCGCGCTTTTCGGTTCGACCTTCGCGATGACGACGCCGTCCTTGCCATCTGCCTTATCGGCAGGTGCAAGCGTGAGGCCCAGACGCGGAACGTCGGTACCCTGCGCTGGCTTGCCATCGCCCTCGATGTCGGCCTTGGCCTGCTTGTCGTTCGGCAGTTTGCCAAGGGTCATGCTGACGACCTTGCTCTTGCCCTTCTGCAGAACGTCCAGCTTGACGGTGCTGCCGGGTGCCAGACCGCCGATGACGCGGGCGAGTTCACGGGCATCCTTGACCGGCTCGCCATTCACCGCGGTGATGACGTCGCCAGCTTCGATGCCGGCCTTTGCCGCCGGTCCGTCCTTCTGCGGGTCAGCCACCAGCGCACCCTGCGCCTGCTTCAGGCCCATGCCGTCGGCGATATCCTGGGTCACGGGCTGGACCTGAACACCGATCCAGCCACGGCTGACGTTGCCCTTGTCCTTGAGTTGCGCGACCACGCTCTTGACGGTGTTCGCCGGGATCGAAAACGCGATGCCGACGCTGCCGCCGGACGGCGAATAGATCGCGGTGTTCACGCCAACGACCTCACCCTGCATGTTGAAGGTCGGGCCACCCGAATTGCCTTTGTTGACGGGCGCGTCGATCTGAATGAAATCGTCGTAGGGGCCGCTTCCGATGTCGCGGCCATTGGCCGAAACGATACCCGCGGTAACGGTACCGCCCAGGCCGAACGGGTTGCCGACTGCGAGCACCCAATCGCCGATCCTGGCCTTGCCCGCCGAAAGCTTGGCGAACGGGAAATCCGAACCGCCTTCAACCTTGATCAGGGCGAGGTCGGTGCGGGGATCACTCCCGACGACCTTCGCGGTGTAGGTCTTGCCGGCGTCCGTCGTGACCTCGACCTTGTCGGCTCCCTCAACCACATGATTGTTGGTCACCGCGAATCCGTCGGCGGAAATGAAGAACCCGGAGCCCTGCCCCATCGCGCCGTGCCGGCGGTTCCGGCCGGGATTCTCGAATTCGCCGTTCGGACCGCCGAACTGACGGAAGAAGCGCTCCATCGGCGAGCCCTTCTCGTCGGATTCATCCTTGCTGCTCGCGTCGGCGACCTTGTCCTTCATCGTGACCTTTACCGAGATCACCGACGGCTTCACCCGCTCCACCACGTCGGCAAAGCCCATGGGCTGCGTGGCGGATGCCGCACTGGCGGACTGCGCATGCGCCGCGCTGCCAAAGACATCGATGCGATCGGGCGACGCGCTCATGCCATAGATCGCAAGTCCGGTCACGACCGATGCCATCAATGCCACTTTCCGTGCCGAGAACAGGGAACGTGTCCGCTGCCCGCGAGAAACAAGGTTACGTTGGTCCATTGCAAAAAATCTCCAGGATGATGAGTGAGCGCAAAGCTGCACGCCGCTGTTGATGCCGATTCCCGCATTACGCGATGCTGACGGGGGAATTAATGTTTTGAAATGAACCGACCGGGCTTACCGTCCTGTAATGCGAGCCGCATGCGCGGTAAACGATCGTTGGCGTGCGTTCACAAGCAATTGGCGCGAAGTCACAAGATGTGCGCCGCCCTTTCATCTAAACGTTTCGGCCGGCTTCCTCTGCAAAGCAGGCGTACGTGCGAATATGGAAGAACATCAAAGAAATCGGGAAACACTTCTGCGGGGCGCGGAAGATTGCGAACTGATCGCCAGACTTCTGGCTGTCATCCGGATGAGCGAACAGATGCGGGAGATGACGGTGGGTTTGAAGAAAATCATCGCGGCACAACGTGATTGTCGATCCACGCGAGCGTAATCATTTTTAGTGAAACGGCGGCCAGTACTTCAATGACGAAACAGACTTCATTGCGCGTCTATTTCAGTTGCCTGTCTTGCAACGCGGTTTACTACGCCACGCAGAGGCGGAGGCCGAGCGCCGAAACCAACCGCTTCACCTGCAAAAGCTGCAGGACGATGGTGCACCGGTGGTGGGGTAGCCAGTACAGTTTTACGAATTGGACGGGTCCGCTCGACAACGCAAGGCTACCTGCCGCGGGCTTGCGATGCGCGCGCGGACTAGATCACTGAACGGGCAGGAAGCTAGCGGCGGGAATCTCTTTGAGCCTGCGCTCTCTTGTTCGCCTGTGACACCCGCCCGATCGTCGACCGCGGCAGCTTGATATTTCGCCGGCGACTTGGAATCGCCGTCATGCCTTCATGAGAAGTTGGCCGATTTTCCGGACGCGAGAACTGTTGTGCCCTGCGAAGAAAAAGCGCGCGCCGAGCCGCTTCTCCCAGTTCCTTCCTCGCCTCGAATTTCTGGAGACGTGCGATTTCCTTGTTGACCCGTTTCAGGGCAGCCACGAAAACCTGCTTGCGGTGGAGAGAATGCTCGGCGGTCCCCGAGACGTTCTGGCCGCGTGGCTCGGCCTTTCCTTTGCTGATGCGACGCCGGCCGAAGGCGAGCGTGCGCTCCTTGTCGCGGAGCTTTCTGAGCGATGATTTCAGGTCTTCAAGCGCCGCACGATCCGCCTCCCCGATGTCGGGGTGATGCGAGGTCCTTATGAGTGCTTTCTCGTCGTGATTGAGGATGCTCAGCTCGAACTTGCAGGGTGCAGACATTTAACACCTCTTACATGCATTTCGCTACTTGCCGTCGCTGCGTCAGCCAACCTTACCAATCGTGTCCCGGGCTTCCGTGGCACACGATAGCTTGATGCCATCGTGCAGGGCATTAGTCCAGCGGATGGGCGGATGAGCGAGATCCGCCCAGCACGCTACTAGAGCCGCGCTCGCTGCGAGAGCGGAACCCGAAAAATCCTGAAGCCGGCGATATCGGGAAACCGCTCTGCCGCATCAGGCGATGCCAGCGCCAAAACTGCAGCCGTGACTTCGCCGCTGATCAGCCGGTCGATCGCCCCGGTGTTTCCTTCACCTTTGCCTTCGCTGAACTGGACTTCGGCGGCGCCTGCCGCCATCAGCGCGGCGCTGACGCTTCCGCTGGCGGCGGACTGCTTCCCCCCGATCGCGATGATATTGTTGTTCAGGTCGGATAGCGAATTGATCTCGGGACGCGCAAGGACAAGCGCCACGAGATTGTCGAGGTTGGCAGGCGATACGGATGCAGTGGTCTCGGCATCGCTTGCGTCGCCGGCTTTGCTGGCCTGCTCGCGCTCCAGCGTGATCGCCGTTACGCGCTCGGCCATTCCGGTCGCTTCTGCGACCTGCTGCTGAATCGTCCGGGACGCCGAAGGCGATGCAGCATCGCCTCCAGGCATCGCAGCTGTCCTGGTTTTGGTGGTCTCAGGCTCGGCAGTCTCGGGCTTGGCGATTTCGGAGTTTGCGATCTCAGGCCGGGGTTGCTCCGTGGGTGGTACCGCGGCGATCTCCAGCGTGGCAGGCGGCGGAGCAGCGGCTTCGGGCTTGGCACTCTCTGCCGGCGGCACCGCTGCGATGGACGCTGGCTGAGTGACCCTGTCGGCGCTGTCCAGTTTGCGCTCCGGCTCCTGACCTGCTGCGACCGACTTTTCCACGGTCTGTTCCGGAGTCACGGTCGCCGCGGCCGGCGGAGTCGCCCTCCTGGTTGCTTGATGTGCGAGCTTGGGAGCGGCGACCTTTTTGGTGTACAACGCCCTGGCGTTCGACGGCGTGGCGTTCAACGCCGCCATGCCGGCGCGCGGCGCCGGGCGGGGAACTGGCAAGGGCTGCCTTGCCACGCGTGGCCGGGGTGTCTGCACGGCTCTCTCTATCTTCGGCTCAGCCGGCACCAGGACGTTCACCTCACCTGCCTCGCGGTGTTGAGCAGGTGATGGCCGGGACCAGGCCATATAGGACTGACACGCCCTGTTGCACGGCAGCCCGTCGATATAAACGATGCCGGGCGAATCGAGCGGATTTGCCTGCAGGGCTCCACTCGAGCAAAGGGAGAAGATCAGGGTCAGCAAAGGCCATTTTCTCGACATGACTACTCCGTTTGAACGCGCATCGAGCGGGAACCGGCTTTCGCCAGAGATCACGCCGGAGCTACGACTGGATCGGGATGGGGTTTCAAGAAAAGGTGGTCTTGATCCGGTTCGCTGGAGGCCGGCAATAGCGATCGCAGTCCATCCAATTTGCCGACGATGCCCGTACAGCGAGACGCCTCAATTGAGTGGACCGGACTGCAATTTCCGATTCCCTCTCCCGGTGGTATGATCGCTGGCATCGCCCGATGACCTGACGAAGGGCACTTGCTTGAGGTCTCGGCCCAGTGCGTTACCCAAACCACTGAACTGGAGGCAGACATGATCAAGGATATTCTTGTCAACCTGTCTTACGGCACATCGCAAGATGGCGTTTCCAATT
>PNLC01000192.1 GCA_013822885.1 Bradyrhizobium sp. | reverse complement strand
GCACGCCCTCCGTGAACATGTCCTTTTTCTGCAAGGCGCGCAGCGCCGGCGTCTCCATCAGCCGCCGCGTGGTCTTGAAGCCCGCGACCATGGTTTCGAGATCTTCGGCCTCGCCGAGGAAATTCGGATCGATCAGGGGCGGGGCAAAAGGATCGGCGCTGCCGAGCGAAACGCTGCCGCGGCTCTTTGGCCGCAGCAGGCAGACGTGGCAGGAGAACCCCGTGCCGCGGTGCCGCTTGCGGCCATGGTCGTCGGCCATCGCCATGCCGAAATGGAGCTGGATATCGGGGATGTCGAGATCCGGCCGCGTCTTCAGGAAGCCGCCGCATTCGGCGAAGTTCGATGTCATCGGTCCGGTGCGCTCGCGCCGGTACTGGCGGATCGCGCGCAACAGCCGCGGCAGCGCCTTGATCGAAATGCCGTTGAAGTTCGGGTTATCGGACATGTAGCCGAACACGAAATCCGGATGGTCCTGCAGGTTCTGTCCGACGCCGGGCAAATGATGCACGGTGGCGATGCCGTGCCTTGCCAGTTCAGCGCTGTCGCCGACGCCGGAGAGCATCAGCAATTGCGGGGTCTGGAATGCGCCGGACGAGACGATGACCTCGCGCCGGGCGCGGAGTTGCTTCAATTCCTTGCCCTGGCGGTATTCGACGCCGACCGCGCGCTTGCCTTCGAACAGGATGCGCGTGGCATGCGCGGCGGTCTCGACGCGAAGGTTGCTGCGGCTTCCCATGTGCGGGTGGATATAGGCGCGCGCGGCGCTCCAGCGTTCGCCGTTCTTCTGCGTTACCTGGTAGATGCCGAGCCCTTCATGTTCGTCGGCATTGAAATCCTCGCGCAGGCGAAACTGGGCTTCCTGCGCCGCCTGCAGGAAGATCTGCTGCACGGGGTTTTGCGTGCGCAGCTTGTTGACCGCGAGCGGGCCGCCCTTGCCGTGATACTCGTCGTCGAAATCGGCGTTGTTCTCCGCGCGCTTGAAATAGGGCAGCACGTCGGCGAACGACCAGCCGGCATTGCCGAGCGACGCCCATTGATCGTAATCAGAGCGGTGGCCGCGGATATAGACCATCGCGTTGATCGCCGACGATCCGCCGAGCCCCTTGCCGCGGGGCTGATAGCCGATGCGGCCGTTCAGGCCCTTTTGCGGCACGGTGCTGAAGGCCCAGCTGTTGACATTGCCGGCGACCATCAGCACCAGCGCAAACGGCGTCGTGACCACCCAATTGTCGTTCCTGCCGCCGGCGTCCAGCAGCGCCACGGACGTGTTCGGATCTTCCGAAAGCCGCCCTGCTACGGTGCAGCCGCCGGACCCGCCACCCACCACCACGAAATCGACTGTATCGGTCACGCGCATCCCCCCGGATTTTGTGTTCTGGCGGACCTGTCTGGCCGCGCTTTTGGGGGCAAAACTCCGCTTTTGCGGCTGTTATGGCAAGGGCGGTTCCATGGGGCCGCTTTGGCCCCTTAACCCATGCATTTTGCGTTCGTTCTTGCCGTCATAAAATCCTCAAAACCGGGTATTGCCCCTTTCCAAAGCAGGGGGACGTTGATACATACCCCTCGCACCCGATGGCTTTGCCCGGGTTGCCTTCTCAGGAAGCCTCCGGACGGGATCGATCGGCGCCGAACAAGCGTTGGCCGAATTCGCTTCCGGTCCGGTTTTTCGGAAGGCTCGCAACGGTTTAACGCGGGGTGGAGCAGCCCGGTAGCTCGTCAGGCTCATAACCTGAAGGTCATAGGTTCAAATCCTATCCCCGCAACCAAATATTGTACGTAATACAAAGGGTTAGGCGAAAGCCTAACCCTTTAATTTTTCGTAAAAGCTCTAGCACACGGCTAGCACAAAATTCGACGGGCGGGATCACGACCTCGCCGACGGGCAAGGCGCCCGCGCGCAGCACGATTCACAATGAATCGTGACCATACGGCAAGTCTTGAAGACCGCGATACGCCATGAATGGCTCGCGCACCTTCCCGATTTTTCCCCTCCTCATAAGTCGCAGGGGAAGGTCGTGCATCGACCCTGGTTCAGCCCGGAAGAATATAAGCAGCTTTAGACGCTGCGAAACTCTTCGCTGCTTTCCATCGCCAGGAAGCTGTTAGCCAGCTCGCTTGCCGACTTTGAGCTTGCCTTTGCAATAGTCTGGAACAGGTCCTTGAGAGATTCTGCTGGCAGTGTTGAAAGCGAGCGGACTTGCGCAAGGTTACGGCGGTCCTTTTCGAGCCGTATGACGTAGAGGATAAGGCAAGCCAGCAAGCCTTCTGCCTTGTTGTCCCAGTGCCCCTCGTGGCCGTCGGGCATACCCATCAGTTAGGCCAACGCGAGGGCGTCATCCTTTTCGTGGTACGTATCGACACGGATCATGTCGAGTCGGAGTGCTCGGGGTGGATGGTGTCCAGGGCATAGACCTGACCGAACTTCTTCCGGTGACGCCGGGTGATAGTGTAATTCTCGTCCTTGATATCCGTGCAGACGATGGAGCCGGGATAAGTCAGCCGGTTTGGGATGACGATTCCAACACCTTGCCCGCGCCCGATCGACAGGTAGCTGGCCGCCCGCCAGTACGCCTCGACCAACGCCCGCTCTTTGTCAGATAGCGCGTTTGCCATCGTTGCCTCCTGATCCAGTGTCACTGAAAAGTAACGCGGCATAACAATGACAGTGCGCATTTGCAGCCGTGCTCCGCCCGCGTCGAATTAGTGGCTGTCTATAAGTGACGATCGAGCAGGCCCTAACCCGCAAGGTAATTTGAAATAATTCGGTTGATCACCGGGTGGTCCGATCCAAACTCAACTGGAGGGTGTCGCGGCGGCGTTCGGCTGCGGAGTGGGCGCGAATGCGGGCAATGCCACGATGATGACGCTGGAGTTGCGTCGGCGTTAACCATGCGCGGCTTGCCCCGGCGAATGACCGATTGCTTAGCAAGCAGTTAAGACTTTTCAGCAAATCATGGGTCACCAGCGCAACATTTCAGATCGCCGCAAGAACTGCGAGCGGAACTCAGGCCCCTCACCGAAGGGACTAGCATGAGAACGCTTCTCATTGGTCTTCTGGCTGCCCCCCTGGTTGGCTGCAGCATCCCTCTATCGCCGCTCGCAAGCACCGATTCGTGCTCGGATGCAAATGGCTATCTCGCCGGCGCGAGTCGCGCGGCTGAACTGCCGCCGGCGCCGTCCAAATCCAGTTCCGTGCCGACAAAACCCAAGTCGGCCGTCGCGGCGAAGGTGGAAGAGCGGTCGACGACTGCCGTGCGCGAGAAACCTCAGCCTGCGGAAAAAAAGCCGGCATCCCCTGTGATCGAAGCGAAGGTACAGGCGCCCGCATCAAGCCGCCCCGCCGAGACGCCTGATCCCGTCATCGTCAAGGCGAAGGCCACGATCGCTGCGAAACTGGAGGATTCGGCATCGGCCGAATTCGGCGAGATGAAACGCGCCATGCGTAAAAACACGCTCGGAAAATCCGTCGACACCATTTGCGGCCGCGTCAAAGGCAAGAAGGCGTCGGGCGAAGGTGGCGACTGGCCGTATCTCTATCTCGTGACGGAGGATGAAGCCTACGTCGTAAACGGTCCAGCGAATTCGGCGGCGGCAAGCGCGTATCGCAACATCTGCAGCGAGCCTGGAACGACAGAGTTGTCACCAGCAAGCGCTGCAAAGGATCGGAAGCTTCTCTGACAGGAGTCATCGTTCGCGCCGATCCGTGCTAGGCTTCAACACGCGTAGGACCTGGCGGAGAGGATTGTGAAGCGACGAGACTTCATCGCACTCCTCGGTGGCGCCGCGGCATTCCAGCCATTCGTCGCGCATGCGCAGCGCGTGCCGCCGCGGCTCCTCTATTTCACATATTCGGCTGGCTACCGGCACCAGGTCATACCGCTTTCGAGGGAAATCCTGACGCGGCTTGGCGGCGATTCTGGTGCCTTCGAGGTCACTGCATCGGAAGACACGTCCGAGTTTTCCAGCGATAACCTCGCGCGCTACGCCGCGGTGATGTTCTTCACATCGGGCGAACTTCCGCTGAGCGACGCGCACAAGAGCGCGCTTCTCGACTTCGTGCGCTCAGGCCGCGGCTTTCTCGGCGTTCATTCGGCGACCGACACGTTCTACAATTGGCCGGACTATCTCGATCTGGTCGGCGGCTATTTCGACGGTCATCCCTGGCATCAGGCTGTGACCATCGATGTTGCCGATCCCGGTGATCCCCTCGTGGCGTTCCTCGGTAATTCGTTTCAAGTCGAGGATGAGATCTACCAGATCAGGGATTTCGATCATCAGGGATCGCGCGTGCTGCTGCGCCTCGATTCCCGCTCGGTGGACCTTGGCAAGACCGGCGTGCATCGACGATCCTATGGCTGGCCTCTCGCCTGGACCCGGCGATACGGCGAGGGACGCGTGTTCTACTCCGCGCTGGGCCACGAACCATCGGTCTGGCAGGACGCGCGCTACCAGCGAATTCTCAGCAATGCCATCCTGTGGTCGATGCGGGGATGATGGAGGGCGAACGGCCATTCGAATCCCTGCGCGCTGAACTGAAATTTTCTTGAAATATCAACGTGGTTTGGGTCGTCCAGCCGTCCCGAACAAAATATTCCCCTTTTGTTCCTGCCCAAATCAGTTCATTTTATGCCCCGTCTCACCCGGCAAGAGGGGCGCTCGCGATCGTCACGAACGCGCGGTGGGATGCGATGGACGTGGTGGCCATGACTGACGAGCGTGGCCTGTCGCGGACGGCGAAGTCGTGTGGTTCTGACGCCGCGGTGCTGGCGTCAAGTTTCACGGGGCAACTCGTGGAGCGACGGTGGCAAGAAAGCCGTTCACCGGGAAGAGCACGAAGTAAACCGTAAACCATTGCGCAGGGAAGGCCGGATGCCTCCGCTGAACCTGTATGCTCGTGTGCGTATTCTTCTGTGCGCTTGGCACACGAGACCGCGGGTGCAGCGCGCACCCGGTCTTCCCTGCGCCCTCTGTCTTTCTGGGGGGTGAACGAAGATGTAAAGCTCGGGCTATCTGGCCGCGAGAACGTGAACCTATACCACGTCATTCCGGGGCGATGCGAAGCATCGAACCCGGAATCTCGAGATTCCGGGTCTGGTCCTTCGGACCATCCCGGAATGACGGTGGCAGCCCGGCCACGCGTGGACTCCCGTAATGTTATAATATAACATCAATCCATGCCCCATGCTCATTCCCACAACCACAATCACCACCACGGCCACGCCCATTCCCATGGCCCGGCGACGCCGCATCCGGCGCAGGCGGCCCCCTGGTCGATTCTGCGCATGACGGTCGCCTCCCGGTTCGGCGCAGCGGCTGCGGTCAGCGCCGCCCTGTGGGCCATCGTATGGCTGGCGATGAGGTGAGCATGGCCGCGCAGATCACATTCCAGAACGTCACGCTCGGCTATGACCGGCATCCGGCGGTGCATCACCTCAATGGCAAGGTCGCCACCGGCGCGCTGGTGGCGGTGATCGGCCCGAACGGTGCCGGCAAGTCGACGCTGTTTCGCGGCCTCGCCGGCATCCTGAAACCCCTCTCGGGATCGATCCATCTCGGCGGGCTCGACATCAAGGACATCGCCTATCTGCCGCAGACCGCGGACATCGACCGCAGCTTTCCGATCTCGGTGTTCGATTTCGTCGGCACCGGGCTGTGGCGCAGCGTCGGATTCTTCGGCGGCATGGGCCGCGCGGCACGGGACAAGATCACGCAGGCACTCGCCGCCGTCGGCCTCAACGGATTTGAAAACCGCAGCATCGGCACGCTGTCCGGCGGCCAGATGCAGCGCATGCTGTTCGCGCGCGTGCTGTTGCAGGACGCGCGGCTGATCGTGCTCGACGAGCCGTTCAACGCCATCGACGCAAAGACCTCAGCCGACCTGCTGGCGCTGGTGAAGCGCTGGCACGGCGAGGGCCGCACCGTGATGGCGGCGCTGCATGACATGGAACTGGTGCGCAATCATTTTCCGGAAACCCTGCTGCTCGCGCGCGGGCCCGTGGCCTGGGGCGCGACCGCCGAGGTGCTGACCGCTGACAATCTGCTGGTCGCGCTGCGGATGTGCGAGGCGTTCGACGACAGCGCGACCGCCTGCGCGGAAGATATGCCGTCGCGAGCTGCCTGATGGTCTACGACGCGCTGATTGCGCCCTTCACCGAATTCGAGTTCATGCGCCGCGCGCTAGCCGCCGTGATCGCGCTGTCGCTCGGGGCTGCGCCGATCGGCGTGTTCCTGATGCTGCGGCGGATGAGTCTCGTCGGCGATGCGATGGCGCACGCGATCCTGCCGGGAGCGGCGATCGGCTTCCTGGTCTCCGGCCTCAACCTGTTTGCCATGACGACGGGCGGATTGATCGCGGGCTTCACGGTGGCGATCCTCGCCGGCGTGGTCGCGCGCACCACCGAACTGAAGGAGGACGCCTCGCTCGCGACCTTCTATCTGGTGTCGCTGGCGCTCGGCGTCACCATCGTTTCCATCAAGGGCACCAATATCGACCTGCTGCACGTGCTGTTCGGCAACATCCTGGCGATGGACGACCAGACGCTGCTGGTGATCGCGTTCAACGCCACCATCACGCTGCTGGTGATGGCGGTGATCTATCGTCCGCTGGTGATCGAATGCGTCGATCCGGTATTCCTGCGCACCGTCTCGCGCACCGGCGCGCCCGCGCATCTGGCGTTCATGGCGCTGGTCGTGATCAATCTCGTCAACGGCTTCCATGCGCTCGGCACGCTGCTCGGGGTCGGGCTGATGATCCTGCCAGCGGGTATCGCACGGTTCTGGTCGCGCGATATCACCGGCATGATCTGTATCGCGGTTACCAGCGCCATCCTGTCAGGCTACGCAGGCCTGGTGCTGTCGTTCCAGACCCGCATCCCCTCCGGGCCTGCGATCATTCTGGTGGCTGCGGGGCTTTATATCCTGTCGCTGCTGTTCGGCCCGGTCAGCGGACTTGTCAGGCAAATGTTCCCCGGCCGTCATCTCGAGGCATGAAGATGCTGCGGCTTGGTTTGCTTATCTCTCTGTCATTGATCGCGGTCATGGCTCCGGCCCGCGCGCAGGAGCGCCTCAACGTCGTCGCCAGCTTTTCGATCCTCGGCGATTTCGTCCGCAATGTCGGTGGCGACCGCGTCAGCGTCACGACGCTGGTGGGCCCCGACAGCGACGCGCACGTCTACTCGCCGACACCGGCCGACGCCAAGCGAATTGCAGATGCGAAGCTCGTCTTCGTCAACGGGCTCGGCTTTGAGGGCTGGCTGCCGCGGCTGGTAAAATCCGCCGGCGGCAAGGCGACGATCGTCACCGCGACGTCAGGCATCACGCCGCTCAAGTCCGGCTCCGCAGCAGATCCCCACGCCTGGCAATCGGTCGCCAACGCAAAGGCCTATGTGGCCAATATTCGCGACGCGCTGGCGGCGGCCGATCCCGCCAATGCCGAAGCCTTCAAGGCCAATGCAAGCCGCTACCTGACCGATCTCGACGCGCTCGACCGCGAGGTCCGCGAGGCCGTCGCGCAAATTCCGGAGAGCCGCCGCAAGGTGATTTCGACCCACGGCGCGTTCGGCTATTTCGCCGCCGCCTATGGCGTCGCATTCATCGCGCCGGTGGGCGTCTCGACCGAATCCGAGGCCAGCGCACGCGACGTGGCCCGGATCATTACCCAGATCAGGACCTCCAAAATACCGGCGGTATTCCTGGAGAATATCAGCGACCCCCGCCTGATCC
>PNLC01000191.1 GCA_013822885.1 Bradyrhizobium sp. | reverse complement strand
CGACGCCTGCGAGCGCAGCGTGGACGACGCGCCGCTCAGTGCCGTCACGATGTCGTTGATCGCAGCGTTGTCCTTGAAGGCACCCGTGCTCAGGATGTCGAGGCCGAGGCCGGCCGGGTTGAAGTTCACGCCCTGGATGTTCAGCGTGGACTTGCCGGTTTCGTTGAAGGTCAGCTTCAGCGTATCACCGCCGAGCAGGTTGATGCCGTTGAAGGACGCATCCTGCGACGTGGTGGTGATCTGATTGATGATGTTGTTGTACTGAATGACCAGGTTGTCTCGGGTCAACTTGGCCGATGCGTCCACAACGGGAGCCGGAGCCGTGGTGCCAGCAGCGAACGCCTGGCTGGCGCCAACCGCGGAGCCGGTGATCGCACCGATCGTGGCCGAAGCCGCTTCGTTCGTCGTGGTGATCGTCAGCCTGCCGGACACGAACGTGGCCTGCAGATTGTTGGCGGCGAGCGCATCGTTCAGCTGGTTGAGGTTGGAAACGCGTCCCGGCGCCACACCGAACACGATATCGGTGGCAGTACCTCCGCCAGTCGCCGCGATCTGCAGAGTCTTGCCTTCCAGCACGCCCGGAATTTGCGTGCGCGCCTGCGTCACGCCGCCTGGCAGACCAAGCGCGGTGAGAGCGGCAGCGTTGCTGCTGGACAGCGTCAGGTCGCTCAGTGTGCCGGTGTTCAGCGTGATCTGGCCGGCGGCGATCGCCGAGGGCGTCGACGAGCCGGTCAGGCCGTCGATCTTCGCCAGCAGGCCGGTGACGTCGCTGTTGACCCTGATTTCGTTCGGATCGTTGCCGGGCGCGGTCGCGGCCACGAAGGTCAGCGTCCTGCCGTTGACGGTGATGGTGTCACCCACCGCGAAGCCGTTCGACAGCGAAGCAGCAGTACCGTCGCCGACGCTCAGCTTGGTCGCGCCGGCCAAAGCACCAGCCGTCACGGCGCCACCGCCACGAGTAGCCGTGTTGGCACCGCCACCGTTGATTTCAAGCTTGGCGAGCGCGGTACCGGTCACGAGGAGGTCGGAGGCCGTACCAGACCTCAAGGTGATGATGCCGCCCGTTGCCGTCGACGCGTTGGCCGGGGTTGTGTTGCCCGACAGGGTGTCGATCGCCGTCATCAAGTCGCTCAGCGAGGTGCCTACACCCATCGTATAGGTGTTGCCCGAACCGACGAGGCCATTTGCGCCGGCTTCGAAGGTGATCGTCTTGCCGTTGACGATCAGCGTGTCGGCAGCAGCGACAGGAACGGTGAGAGCCGACAGAAGCGACGAAGCGGTCGCATTGACCGGGCCGGCCGTCTCGAGCTGGGTACCCGCGGCAGCCGCAGTGCTGGTATACGCAGCGCGCTGCGGAGACAAAGCACCAGTGAACGCTGCGCTGATCGAATCCTGATCGGCGACCAGATTGTCGGCCGTTGCGCCATCGATCACGACGGACGTGAACGACGACTTTGTCGAGAAACCGACCGTCGTCTGCAACGCCTGATTGGCGACAGACTTGGCGGAGTCAACGAGCTTCTGCAGCGAGGTGATGCCGACGTTGGCAGCCTGCAGGACCTGCACGCCGTTGCCGATGCCGTCGAGGAGGCTGTTGATGTCGCCGGCGCGCGCATCGAGCGACGCTGCAGTGAAATAGTTGGTGGGGTTATCGAGGGCCGTGTTGACCTTCTTACCCGTGGAGAGGCGGTTCTGCGTGGTCGCGAGCAGATCGGCGGTCGACTGCAGCGACAGGAGGTTTTGGCGAACCGAAGCCGAGAGCACAATACCGGACATCTTTCATACCTTTCTGGTGTGAAATCAAAACAAGCCACTAACCCGACCTCTCGATCAGGCGACAGCTCACTCTGAAACCAAGTCTCTAAGAAAAAATGAATTTGGTCGGTCAGGACGCCCTTGAAGACGGTGAATTTGAAATTAATTCGCCGGATCCGAATCCAATCCGTATTCCTACGGGTCGAGCGCAGAAAGCCCCGTCAAACAGCCACTAATCGCATGTTCACCATTGGTTAACCATCATGAGAAAGGATGCGAATCTGCCGGCGGGCACCGACACCGAAATGCGTCAAACGGAGAACAGGCATGGCCCTGAAAGTCGAGCTCAAACCGCACGAGCGAATCATTATCGGCGCCTGCGTCGTCACCAATACCGATCAGCGCGCCCGGCTGCTGATCGACGGCGACCGGATTCCGATCCTGCGCGAGAAGGACATTCTCACGCCAGATACCGCCGACACCCCGGCCAAGCTGGTCTATCTCGCCGTACAGCTCATGTATCTGTCGCCGGACCCGATGGCTCACCACCCGACCTATTTCAGCCTCGTGCGCGATATCCTCAACGCGATGCCAAGCGCTTGGCCGTTTATCGAGGGCATCAACAACTGCATCCTGAACGGCGATCTCTATCACGCGCTGAAGGAATCCAGGAAGCTGATCGGCCATGAGGAGCAGATTCTCGAAAGCGCCCGAAAGCTGCAGACATCTAACGAGACCGACCGCAAGTCCGCATAACCATCGCGACGGCGCCAAATCGAAAGGCCTCCGCAAGGAGGCCTTTTTTGCTGTGCCGATGGGTTCGGGCGCTTGCCAATCAGATCGGCAGGAACTTGGTCAGCGTGGTCTGGTAGAGCATCGACGTGGTCTGGTATGAGGCCTGCAGGCTGGTCTGCAGCGCCAGGATCTTGGTCGCCACCTCGTCCTGATTGATGCCCTCGATCTGGTCGAGCATGGTCTGGGCCATTCCCTTGAGCTGGGTCTGCCGATCGGTGGACGCCTTGATCGCAGACTGCGCGCCGGCGAATTCCGCTTGCATGTCCTGGATCGATTGCTGCCCGTTCTGCGGCGCGAGATTTGCCGAAATTCGCTGCTGCAGCGCGTTCACCTGCGCCTTCGAATTGGGGTTGTTCGCATTGGTGGTGACTGCGGCATATACGGCGATGTTCTGCAACTGATACCGCAGCGCCTGTTCATTGGCGCGCGCGCCATACTGCACCGTGACCGACTGATCGACGCGTGCGATCGCAGTGCCCCGTGGTGAATCGGTCCCCACTTCGCCGGTATACCACGACACGGTATTGGCGGACGTGCCGCCGATCAGGTTGGTGGCGGTTGCGAACGGTGGACCGTCGACGCGCAACGGCGCCGGGTTCGCGCTCGCAGTGCCGCTGAAGCCGAGCGCAGCGAACGCCGCCGCGTTTGAACTCGAGATCGTCAGGCTGTCGCCGTCGCCACCGTGCAATGCGATCGCGCCACCCGTCACCGTCGACGGCGTTCCCGTCCCGGTGATCGAATCGATCTTCGCCAAAAGGGTCTGGACGCTGTCGGTGATATTGACTTGGTTGCCGGTCGCGCCAGACGCCACGAACGTGATCTGCGTGCCGTTTACCGTGATGGTATCGCCCGCCGCAAAGCTTGCCGCCAGCGAATCCGTGCCTGTTGCGCCGGACAGCAGCGTGGCGCCGCTGATCGGCGCCGGCACCGTGTCCTGGTTATTGACGGCGCTGCCGACGACAGTCGCCGACGGGTTGAAGAAGTTGTTGGAAGCCGCGATCGCCGATGCGGCCACGAGCGCGGTGTCACTCAGCGTCTGGACCGAGGACGTCAACGCAGCCTGCAGGTTCGCCGTCGTCGCGGTGGTGTCGGCGCCGATCAGGAACGAGCCGGTGGGCGGCGGGCTTGTCGTGGTCGCCGTCAGCGTGATCTGCTCGCTGGTGCCATCGGGCAGATTGAAGTTGAACGAGATCTTGTCCCCGTCGTTCGGATTGACCGCGCCGAGATCTACCGTCACTGCCGGCGGCGCACCGGTCGGCTGCGTCACGGTCGCACCGGTCAGCGACGAGGTGACCGCGCCTAGTTTCAATCCAAACGACGAACCGTCCTCGGCGAGACTGGTCACGGTCGTCGTCAATGGCGGCGACGAGACGGTGAGGTGCGCCATGTTGCCGACGCCCTGATCGGCCTGGCGGCGTTCGTTGATCAATTGCTTGAGTCCCGCCTGCGTCCCACTGCCATTGAGCATGACGTCGGCCGACACCGTCGCGGCGCTGTCGGTGGTACGGCCGGAAAACAGATAGCGATCGCCCGACTGGCTGTTGAGCAGCGACACCGCATTGGAGAACGCCGCCTGCGCGGTGATCTGGCCGGAGGTCTGACCGCTGTCGTTGAGCACGATGGTCGATGTGCTGGCCGCACCTTTGACCGACTTGCCGATATCGACCATTCCCTGCAGCGCGAGGTTGACGACGTTGAGCCGCGTATTGACGTTGGTTGCGGTGTCCTTGAAAGCGTCGAAGCTGCTGACCTGGGCGCGCAGGCTGAGCGCGAAGCCGCGGTTGGCGCCCTGCCCGGCGTAAGTCGTCGATATCTTGCCGCTTGCAAGCTGTTGGGTCAGATCATTGAGCTGATTCCTCAGGTTAATGATCGAGGTACCGATGTAGGATGTCCTGCCGTTGACGCCATCGATAGACATGAAACCCTCACATGGCCTGAATCAGGGTGTCGTACATTTGCTTGATGGACGACATCACGCGCGCGTTCGCGGAGTAGGCATTCTGCAGCGCCAGCAGATGCGCCATCTCGTCGTCGATGTTGACGCCCGAGGCATCCGTTACTTTTTTCTGCAGGGTGTTCAGCACCACCGACTGGCCGTCGGAGAGTTGCTTGGCCGCGGTTGCCGCTTCGCCCTGCTGGCTGATGAACTGCTTGGCAAAGTTGGTCAGCGTGCCGGTAAATGGAGCGCCGGTGGTACCGATGCCGGCCTGCGGCGAATACCGGTAGTTGCCGTTCTGCAACTGGTCGAGAATGAAGTTGGCGCGCGTGGTGTCGCCGGCCGCGGTCAACGGGCTGGTGGAGAACACGATGGTGCGCGAGGGATCGCCGAGCACCCCGAGATTGACACCGATGCGCCCGGCGAGGCCTGTCTGCTGCGAGCCGTTGGCGGTAAGGGCACCGCTGAAAAGCCCGCCATTGTCGGTGAACAACGCGAACTGCGGGCTGCCGCTGGTGAGCGACGACATCGTCGTGGTGACCGACGCCGCGAGCACGTCCGAGCGGTTCGGCGCGCCGTCGTCCAGAACGCGCAGCGTCGAGCCGGACGGATTGGAGAATTGAAGATTCGCGCTCGTCCCCAGCGCCGCGTTCAGCTGGGAGACCACCGAGCCCATGCCGCCGGTAAAGTCTATACCGAAGACCCGGTCGTTCGGATCGAGCGTCGCCGTATTGCTCAGCGGCAGCACGCTCGGATCATCGACGCGCACGATCGAGAGGTTGTGCGTGACGCCGGTGGTGTTGTCCTTGTAGGTGAGATGAACGACGTTGCCGGATTGTAGACCCGTCAGGTCGAGGTCGAAGCCGGCCTGCGGCAGGGCCGACGCGGGAGCGGCGGTGCCGGCCGTCGTCTTGTCCGACAGCGCGCTCGCCAGCGAGGCGGCAAACTGGTCGACCTGCGCCTGCGCCTTTACCAGCGTGACGTCGCGCAATTCCAGATAGGCGGCGATCTTGCCTGAACGGACCGAGTTGGTGGACACCAGATCGTAGCTGCCGCCATGCGGAAAATTGATGGTGATGGTGCCGACGTTGCTCTTGTTCGGATCGGTCGGATTGTACAGCGTGTTGGGCGTTACCGTGCCCTGCGGATTGAAGCTCAGTTGCGCTGCCTCGGTGCCGACGAGTTGCACGCCGGAGTTCGTGAACACCGTCACCTGGTTCAGGTCGTTGACGACGGTCCTGATGTCCACGAGCGACGACAGCTGCGTGATATACTGATCGCGCTGGTCCAGCAGCGAGGCGGTCGCCGCGTCGGTCTTGCCGTTGTTCTGGAGCTGGTTGTTGATGAACGCGATCTGGGCCATCGCGTTGTTCGCCGTGACGATGGAATCGTTGATTCCCATCTCGGCGTTGGCGCGAAGGTTCTGGATGCCCTGGGTCGTGGCGTTGAGCGTCTCCGCCATGGTTTGCGCGGCGCCGACCGCACTGATCCGCGCCGACTGCGAGTCCGGGCTGGTCGACAGCCCCTGGAAAGCGGTCAGGAGCTTGTTGAACGAGTCCTCGATGGTGCCGGTTTCGCCGGGATTTCCGTAGACGTTTTGCAGATTGGCGAGAAAAGTCGCGCGGATATCGGCGTAGGCTGCGCCGGAGGTTTCCGTGCGCAGCTGCGACTGCAGGTACTGATCGAGCTGCCGGTCGACACCGTTGAGGAGAACGCTCGAACCGTAGTCGCCGTTCGTACCGGCGACCTGGATCACCGTCTTCCTGACGTAGCCCGGCGTTTCCGCGTTGGCGACGTTCGATCCGACCAGCGAGATCGCGGCCTGCGTCGCGCGCAGGCCCGACATCGCGGTCGAGAGAGCTTGGCTCAAACCCATGACTAATTGTCCATCTCAAATCGCATCGCGAACATCGCGGACGCCCATCAGCGCAGCACGTTCAGGAGATCCTGCACCATCGTGTTGGCGGTGGTGATGACCTTGGTGTTCGCCGAGTAGGCCTGCTGGGTGACAATCAGCTTGGTGAACTCGTCGGCGATATCGGTGTTGGATCCTTCCAGCGACGAGCCGACGATGGTTCCGGCCTTTCCGTACAGCGCCTGGCCGGATGCGTCGGTTACCTCGAACGCACCGCCGTTGACGCGCTTGAGGAAATTGGTGCCGTTGAACGTCGCTACCGAGATTTCGGCAAGGTCCAGGTTGCGGCCATTGGAGTAGTTGCCGACGATGCGGCCGTTGGTGCCGACGCCGACGGACTGCAACTGGCCGGCCGGGAAACCGTCCTGCTGGATCTGGTTGACCTGCACATTGCCGTTGGCATCGGCGAACTGGGTGACGCCGCCGGTACCGAAGTTGATGACGGGGCTGCCCAGCGAGACGCCGTTGACGACCGCATTGGCGAGCGTGATGTTGGGTATCGCCGGCGACATCTGGCCCGAGGCCGAGAAGGTGAAGTTGGTGTTGACGTTTTGCCACGCGACCTGGGTGCCGGTTGCGTTGGGATTGACCTGATAGAACAGGTTCCAGGTATCGGTATGGCCGGCGCCGAGCGAGGCTGTGTCCTTCTTGGCCCAGCGGAATTGCAGGTTCACCGGCGCACCCGATACGTCGTAGGTCGTGACCGCACCGCCCGCCACCGACTCGTTGAGGAACGTCGAGGTGTCGTTGCCGATCACCTGGCCGGTACCGATCGTACCGCCGCCGCCGCGCGTCGCCGTCGCGGTACCGGTGAAGCCGAGCGCGGCGAACGCCGTGGTATTGTTGCTTGTGACAGAGAGATCCGAGGTCGTGCCGGAATGCAGTGTGATCGAGCCACCGCTGATCCCGGACGGGATTGCCGTGCCCGTGAGCGCGTCGATCTTGCCCAGCAAGGTTCCGATGCTGTCTCCGATGTTGATCTGGTTGGGGCCGGCGGCGCCTGACGCCATGAAGGTGATGGTTTGGGCATTGACCGTGATGGTGTCGCCCGCGAGGAAGTTGGCGGAGATCGAGTCGGTGCCGGCCACGCCGTTGAGCAGGGTCGAGAGCGTGTTCGCAATCGACGGTGTGTCCTTGTTGTTCTGAATGGTGCCCTGGGTGGAGGAGTCCGTATAGGGTGCGGGGGGCGTTCCCACCACAAGCGGATTGTGTCCCGAAGTGTACGAACCCGGCGCAATCAATTCCGATCCGGGAACGGAAACGTCATGCTTGGTTGTCAGCGGATAGCTGGCGAGGTTGGCGCGATAGTCGATGCGGGTGGTTTCCTGCGCCGGCAGGAAGTCGTTCTGGAATCTGAGAACCTGCGGCGAGCTGCCGGAA
>PNLC01000190.1 GCA_013822885.1 Bradyrhizobium sp. | reverse complement strand
TCGGCCGCCTCGACCGTCTCGTGATGCGATTTGAAATGTCCGTCCACGACCAGCGAGTAGCCGCTGGTCGGCGCCTTGTCGGCCCGGATAATTTTGCGCGGCTGCGGTTCATCCGCCGCGATGCGGGGCTTCTTCATTCTTGCTCCGTGTGAGGGCCCCTTGGACTGAACGCCGCAAAAAGGGCAGGAAAGTTCGAATGGCCAGCGTTAGAATGCCGGCCAAACGCGGTCTTGATTTAGATCATGCGGTTACCCCGAATCGGCACGCAGGGCAAACGCCGTTTCAGCCGGCGAAAAGGAAACAGATGAACGGAACTGGCAGGAAGAGCGAGCCTCCGAAAAAGGACGACGAAAAATCGAAGAAGCCCGAGCGCGTTACGGTCGAGGACGACGACTTCGAGGACGGCGACATGGCGACGCCGAAGCAGGACCGCCACGGCGACGACGACGAGCCGTTGTAGCGGCGTGCCCAAGAATTCGAGCGCGATCGATTTGCCGTCAGAGGCACCACGGCAAGCTGCGCAATTACGCGCCCCTGCCCTCCGCCGGGGCAGCTATGCATCGGCATTCATGGACAAATAACGGCTTGCCTCTATTTTCGGCGCAGCCCTTGCCGGGCGCTGAGCACTACGGGGTTTTGAGCCGACATGGTCGATATTCTGGCCGCACCGCAACAAGCCAAGACGGATAGCAAGGCCGACAGTACGCGCACGCTCGCAGCAATATCGGCGGCGCATTGGGTCAGCCATTTCCATCTGTTCGTGCTGCCGATGCTGTTTCCGTTCCTGAAGACGCAACTGGGCGTCGGCTATATCGAGCTCGGTTTTGCGCTGACGGTTTTCGGCGTGGTGTCAGGCCTGACACAGGCGCCGATCGGATATCTCGCCGACCATATCGGCGCGCGAAAAGTCCTGCTGATCGGGCTTACCGTTGGTGGCCTCGCGCTGATCATGCTCGGCATGCATCTGAGCTACGCGTCGCTGATCGTCTGCGCCGCGCTGCTCGGGCTCGCCAACAGCGTCTATCATCCCTGCAATTACGCAATCCTGTCCACGCACATGGACGAAGCGCGGATGGGCCGCGCTTTTTCGATCCACACCTTTGCGGGCTTTCTCGGCGGCGCGGTGGCGCCGGCGATCATGGCCGCGCTCGTCGCATGGGTCGGAGGTCTCGGCGCACTTGTGGTGGCCGGTGCGGTCGGTCCCGCGGTGGCGCTGGCATTGATGGTCGCAGGCATTCCCGATGCCAGTTCGGCCGATCGCAAGGAAGATGGCGGGGCCGCGCCGAAGCAAAGCGTCATCACGCCCGCGATCATCATGCTGACGTTCTTCTTCATGCTGCTCGGCCTCTCCAATGCCGGCATCAGCAATTTCGGCGTCGTCGCGCTGATGAGCGGCTATGGCGTGACCTTCTCGGCCGCCAACGTCGCGCTGACCGCGTTCCTCGGCGCAAGCGCGGCCGGCGTGCTGGCCGGCGGCTATCTGGCCGACCGCACCACGCGCCACGGACAGGTCGCCGCCGCCTGCTTCGGGATCAACGCGGTCATCATGCTGGTGATCGCGACGACAACCCTGCCGACGGTGGTGCTGACCGCGATGATGGGCATCGCCGGGTTCCTCGGTGGCGTGATTGCGCCCTCGCGCGACATGCTGGTCCGCAATGCCGCACCTCCGGGCGCCGCCGGAAGGGCGTTCGGCATCGTGTCCACAGGGTTCAATTTCAGCGGCATCCTCAGTCCACTATTGTTCGGCTGGATCATGGACCAGAACATGCCGCATTGGGTGTTCGGTGCCTCTGTCGTCTTCATGATCATGACGGTGCTGCTGGCGCTGGTGACCGACCGCAAGACGCAAGGATCGCCGGAAGGCTCGTCGGAAGCCCCATCTAGGACCTAATGCATTCCTGAGCCTCGATCCCGGCGGTTGACTGCATCTGCGAACGTCAGATGATGCGGCAACAAAACCAGACACGGGATGGAAAGCCATGACCTCGACCCCCGACCTCGTGATTCGCGGCGGTAACATTGCCGATGGCCAGGGCGGCGAACTGTTCGAAGCCGACGTCGCCATCACAGGCGGCCGCATTACCGAAGTCGGCAAGGTGGCGGGAACCGGCAAGGAAGAGATCGACGCCAGGGGAAAGCTGGTTGCGCCGGGGTTCGTTGACGTCCACACCCACTATGACGGCCAGGTCACCTGGAGCCAGGACATCACGCCGTCATCGCAGAACGGCGTCACCACCGCGATCATGGGCAATTGCGGCGTCGGTTTTGCGCCGTGCCGCCCGGCCGATCATTTCAGGCTGATCCAGCTCATGGAAGGCGTCGAGGATATTCCCGAGCCGGTGCTGAGCGCCGGCATTCCATGGGCCTGGGAGAGTTTTCCGGAATACATGGGCTGGCTGTCGAAGCGGAACTTCGACATGGACATCGGCGCGCAATTGCCGCATGCGGCGTTGCGCGTCTACGTGATGGGCGAGCGCGGCGCGCGGCGCGATCCCGCAACGCCCGAGGACAACAAGGCGATGGCGTCGCTTGCCGGAGACGCCGTACGATCAGGCGCATTGGGCTTTTCGACCTCGCGCACCCTCAACCACCGCACCTCGACCGGCGACTACACGCCGACGCTGAAAGCGGGCGAAGACGAGCTGACCGCGATTGCAGCGGCGATGCACGGCGTCGGCCGCAGCGTGCTGCAATTCGTGCTCGACCAGAGCACCGTGCACGAAGACCTGCCGATGATGCTGCGGGTCGCCGAGAATACAAAGTGCCCGATATCGTTCTCCGTCGCCCAGGCCGACAAGGCGCCGCGACGCTGGCGCCAGACGATGGATACCATCAACGAAGCCGCCGCCCGCGGCCTGTCGATCACGACGCAGATTGCCGCGCGCCCCGTTGGCCTGCTGCTCGGGCTCGAATTGTCGCGCAATCCGTTCCAGACGCATCCGAGCTATCGCGCGATCGCCAAGCTGCCACTGGCCGAGCGGCTCACGCATCTGCGCCGGCCCGAAGTGCGTGCAGCGATCCTGAGCGAGACCGCAACGGCGACTGACGATCCACTGTTCTTCCGGCCGAACTACGACAAGATGTATCTGCTCGGCAATCCGCCAGACTACGAGCAGCCACCGGAAAACGCGCTCGGCCCGCAGGCCCGCCGCCAGGGCCGGCAGCCGGAAGAACTCGCCTACGACGCGATGCTGACGGACGAGGGCCGCGGCATGCTCTATGTTCCGTTCCTCAATTATGCCGACGGCAATCTCGATGCCGTGCACGAGATGCTTCGCGAGCCCAGCGCCGTACCGGGCCTGTCCGACGGCGGCGCGCATTGCGGCATCATCTGCGATGCCAGCTTCCCGACCTATCTCTTGACGCACTGGACCCGCGACCGCCGCCGCGGCGAAAAACTCTCGATCCCGTTCGTGGTGGCGGCGCAGTCGCGCAAGACCGCACTCTCGGTCGGCCTGTACGATCGCGGCGTGATCGCCCCGGGCTTCAAGGCCGACGTCAACGTGATCGACTACGACAAATTGCATCTGCATCCGCCGAAGGTGCATTACGACCTTCCGGTCGGCGGCCGCCGCCTAATGCAACAGGTCGACGGCTACGACGCCACCATCGTCTCCGGCGTGGTGACGCAGCGTGGCGGCAAGGCCACCGGTGCGCGCCCGGGCAGGCTGGTGCAGGGAACGCAGGGTGCAAAGCCGCAGCTGGACGCGGCAGCGAGCTAGCAAACACAAGCACGGTGTCGTCCCGGCCCTTGAGCCGGGACCCATACGCCGCGGCCCGTCGCTCATGGCGATGTGGCGGACACCTTGCTTAGGCAATCAACATCGGTGGCTATGGATCCCGGCGTTCGCTGGGACGACGAGAGAACTGTAACTTCACGCAAATTTCGGCTGCACCGCTTGCTGGGCCATCAGCCGCTTGCGCTCGGTGTTGGGCCAGAGCAGCAGCAGCCCCAAGAGACCCGACGCGGCCATGACCACGGCATTGATCGTGAAACCGGTCATGTAGCCATCGAGCGGCACCGCCGCGTTCTGGATCACGGCGCCCATCACGAACGGCGCGATCATCCCCGCGAGCGTATAGATCGCGCCATAGATCGCGATCACGGCGCCGCGCTGCTGCACCGGGGTGAACTCACCCAGCATCGGCGGGCAAACCACGTAGATCGAGCCGCAGAGCCCGGAACCAACCACGAGAAATGCGATCTGCCATCCCGCGCCGTTGACATAGGGCAGCACGGCGAGAATCAGTCCGCCGAAGATCAAGGGCACCGAACCGAGCACGCCACGGGCGCCGCGCGTGGTGTAGCCGCGCGTCAGCATCACCTGCGAAATCCATCCCGTCAGCAGCACGATGGCCGCGCCGAACACCCAGGGCAGCACCGAAATCCAGCCCGCATCCTTTTGCGAGAAGCCCAATCCCTTGACAATGAACGGCGTGAACCAGGTCAAACCGAGCGACAGCGCCCAATAGGCGCCGAAGGTCGCGGCGCAGCAGCCGACGAAGGTTCGCGAGGTCAGAAGCTGGGAATAGGGAATGCGCTGCTCGGTCGCGGACGTTGCGGCGCTACTGACCAGCGGTCCCTCTTCGCCCATCACCAGCCACGCGACAGCCCACATCAGGCCGACCACGCCAAGCGCCCCGAACGCGTAGTGCCAGCTGTGATTGACGATGATCCAGTTCAGCGCCGGCACCGCAAGGATCACGCCGAACGCCGAACCCTGCGAGAGAATGGCGGTGGGCAGCGTGCGCTTCTCGTCGGGAAACCATTTGTAGAGCGCATGCGCCGCCACCGCGAATGCCGGCCCCTCGCCGGCGCCTAGGATGATGCGGCAGATCAAAAGCGTGGTGAAGCTGACCGTGCCCACCATCGGAAACTGCGCCACCGACCAGATCACCGCCATCGCCAGCAGCACCCAGCGGGTGTCGATGCGATTGACGATGAAGCCGACGACGACGGCCGAGATCGAAAACAGGAAGAAGAACGAAGAACCGAGCAAGCCGAACTGCTCCGGCGTGAGCTTCAGTTCGTCCATGATAGGCGCGCCGGCGAGGCCGACCACGATCTTGTCGGCAAAGTTCACCAGCATGAACAGGAAGAGGAGAAATGTGATCTTCCAGGCGCCCGTCGGCGTTTCCTTGGGCGTCGCATGCGCGGTCATGGCTGCTTTCCCGGTCCAGCGTTCTTTGCAGGCTCTGTAAGATCGGCCGGCCGGGATGGTACAAGGCTGTTCCCGGCCAAGGCAACCGGGGATTTTGCGGAGCCCCCCGCACCGCGACTGCTGGCTGGTACCGCAGGACCGCGCCACAACCGGATCACGGTCGCGCCATATCGCGATTGAAACCGTGATCTGCCGTGGTGGTCCTGTTATGTTGAATCCGTCGTATCAGGGGATTTTCATGGTCAGATCGGTCCATCGTCGCGCATGACCAACGGCAATCCCAACGTGCTCCGCGTAACCGGTCTGACCAAGAGCTACCGCGCCGCCGGCGAAGTGGTCGCTGTGCTGCGTGGGGTAAACATGACGGTCGCCGCGGGTGAGAGCGTCGCACTCACGGGTGAGTCCGGCAGCGGCAAGAGCACGCTGCTGCACCTGATTGCCGGATTGGACGCGGCCGATGGCGGCGAGATCAGGCTGGCCGACGCCCCGGTGACCGAGCTCGACGATGCCCGCCGTGCGGAGTTGCGGCGTGACCGTCTCGGCCTGGTGTTTCAGCAATTCAACCTGGTCCCGAGCCTTACCGTCGAAGACAATCTCGTGTTCCAGTCGCGTATCGCCGGCCGCCACGACGACGCCTGGCACCGCGAACTGGTCGAGCGGCTCGGGCTTGGCGATTTCCTCAAACGATATCCCGAGCAACTGTCCGGCGGCCAGCAACAACGCGTCGCGATCGGCCGCGCGCTGGCGGTCAAGCCGCTGCTGCTGCTTGCCGACGAGCCGACCGGCAATCTCGACGAGGACACGGCGGACGAAGTGCTGGCGCTGGCTCGCGACCTGGTGGCGCGCAGCGGTTGCGGCTTCCTGATGGTGACACACAGCGCGCGGCTTGCCGCCACGCTCGACCGGCAGGTCAATCTACATGCGGGAGTGATCGCGTGAAACGCGCGCTGTGGGCGCTCGCCGTGCTCCTGAGCCACTGGCGCCGGCATCCGATGCAACTTGCGACCCTGTTGATTGGCTTGATTTCCGCGACCGCCCTGTGGAGCGGCGTGCAGGCGCTCAATCAACAAGCCCGCACTTCCTACGACCGCGCCGCCGCCACCTTCGGCGGCACGCGCACGGCCATGCTGGTTGGCCAAAACAGTGCGACCTTCCCGCAGCAACTGTTCGTCGACCTGCGCCGCGTGGGCTGGCCGGTCTCACCCATGCTTGAGGGCCGCATCCAGATCGACGGACGTTCGTTCCGCCTGCTCGGCATCGAGCCGGTGACACTTCCGACTGAAGTCGGCAACGCGCCCGCGGTCGGCAAGGCCGACCTGCGATCCTTCATGATGCCGCCGGGCGAGATGCTGGTGGCGCGAGAAACGCTGTCCGATCTCAAGCTCACCGAGGGCACGCGGCCCCAGGCCCATGGTGGCGCGATGCTGCCGCCGCTCCGCGTCCAGCCGGAACTGGCGCCCGGCGTACTGGTCGTCGATATCGGCATCGCGCAAGACCTGTTGAAGATGCCGGATCAACTCTCGCGCCTTCTGATCGGCAAGTCGACGGGCAAGCGCGCATCGCTTGAAAGCATCGTCGGCGACAGGTTGCGCCTGATTGAACCCAGCGCAGAGACCGATCTCGAACGCCTCACCGACAGCTTTCACCTGAACCTGACCGCATTCGGACTGCTGTCATTCTTTGTCGGGCTGTTCATCGTCAATTCGGCGATCGGGCTCGCCTTCGAGCAGCGCCTGCCTATCCTGCGTACGCTGCGCGCCTGCGGCGTCTCGGCGCGGATGCTCAACGCCGTGCTGGTCGTCGAACTGGTGTCGCTGGCGCTGGTCGCGGGGCTGATCGGGCTGGTGTGCGGCTATTTCATCGCAGCAGTGCTGCTGCCCGATGTTGCCGCATCCCTGCGCGGGCTCTATGGCGCGCAGATCCCGGGACAACTGACGCTCAAGCCGCAATGGTGGTTCGCGGGCATCGCGATCAGTATCCTCGGCGCGCTTGCCGCCGCTGCAGCCAGCCTGACCAAGGCGCTCCGGATGCCGCTGCTCGCCACCGCACAGCCCTATGCCTGGCAGCAGGCGCAGCGGCGCTGGCTGACGTATCAGAGCGCAGTGGCGCTGGTAGCGTTTGCTGCCGCCGGCGGCTTCCTGTGGTTCGGCGATTCCCTGATCTCGGGTTTTGCCGTGCTCGCGGCGCTGATGCTGGGCGCGGCGCTGATCCTGCCGATGTTTCTTGAACTCGTGCTGTCGTTCGGTCAGAGGCACGCGCGACAGCCGCTCAGCGTCTGGTTCTGGGCCGACAGCCGCCAGCAGCTATCGGGCCTGTCGCTCGCGTTGATGGCGCTGCTGCTTGCGCTGGCGGTCAATGTCGGCGTCTCCACCATGGTCGAGAGTTTCAGCCGCACCTTCCTGGTTTGGCTCGACGGCCGGCTGGCAGCGGATGTCTATATCAGCGCTGCCAACGACGAGCAGGCGACCGAGATCAAGGCGTGGCTGCGCGAGCGTCCGGAGGTCGAGGCGATCCTCCCCGGCGGGCGCGCCGATACGCAATTGGGCGGCGCGCCGATCGAGGTGCTCGGCCTGCCCGATCACGCCACCTACCGGGACAACTGGCCGCTGCTGCAGTCGGCTGACAA
>PNLC01000189.1 GCA_013822885.1 Bradyrhizobium sp. | reverse complement strand
CACGCTGCCCGAGGGCTCCTACTACAACAAGTACTTCCCCGGCCACGCCATCAAGATGCCGAACCCGCTGAGCGACGGCCAGGTCACCTATAGCGACGGCTCGCCGGCGACGGTTGCGCAGTACGCCAAGGACGTCACCACGTTCCTGATGTGGGCCGCGGAGCCGCACATGGAGGCGCGCAAGCAGCTCGGCCTGCAAGTGTTCCTGTTCCTGATCCTGCTCACCGGCTTGCTGTTCTTCAC
Source organism: Bradyrhizobium sp. (assembly GCA_013822885.1). GTDB lineage: Bacteria > Pseudomonadota > Alphaproteobacteria > Rhizobiales > Xanthobacteraceae > Bradyrhizobium. Next base: position 7,591 of record PNLC01000189.1, on the reverse strand, counting down.
CAAGAAGAAGGTCTGGGCCAACGCCCACTGAGCCGAGCGTCCTGCGAGTTTCGGAGAAGCTCCCACGGGGGCTTTTTTGTTGGGGATGGTCATTCCGGGATGGTGCGCAAGCACCAGACCTCAGGTGTGCACTTGCACACTGGGGAATCTCAAGATTCTCAGGGGCGCAAGGGCGCCCCGTAGTTCGATGCTTTCGCATCGCCCCGGAATGACAGATCGCGCGATTGCTTCCTGCACACAGCGCGGCCAAAATAGCGGCCAGCGAGCCAAAAATCATTCTGGAGGATTCCCATGGGTACCAGCGTCACCTTCAAGCGCCCGGACGGCAAGGACGCCAGCGGCTATCTCGCCAATGCAGCGCGCGGCAATGCGCCGGGCGTGGTCGTGATCCAGGAATGGTGGGGTCTGCAGGACCAGATCAAGGGCATGTGCGACCGCTTCGCCCTGGCCGGCTTCGACGCGCTGGCGCCCGATCTCTACAAGGGCACGGTGGTGCCGTATCACGACACCGATGCGGCCGGCAAAGAGATGAACTCGCTGGATTTCATGGACGCCACCACGCAGACCGTGCGCGGCGCCGTGCAATACCTCGCGAGGAACAGCGCCAAGGTCGGGCTGACCGGCTTCTGCCTCGGCGGTGCCGTGACCATCATCGGCGCCACCAAAATTCCGGAGCTTGCGGCCGGCGTGGTGTTCTACGGCATTCCGCCGGAGCAGGCGGCAAAGCCCGCGGACGTGAAGATCCCGCTACAGGCGCATTTCGCCAACAAGGACGACTGGTGCACGCCGCAGGTGGTCGACGCCTTCGAGCAGGGCATGAAGGCCGCCGGCAAGTCGCTCGAACTTTTTCGGTATGACGCCGAGCACGCCTTCGTCAACGAGCAGCGCCAATCGGTGCATGACCGTCAGGCCTCGGAACTGGCCTGGGGCAGGGCGACGGAATTTTTCAAAAAGCATCTGGGCTGAACCGATCGACGCTTCGCTCCTCGCAATGATGTGATGGTAAAATGAAAATCTTCTGCACGGGCGCGTCGGGCTATATCGGCGGTTCGGTTGCGGCGCATCTGATCGCCGCCGGACATCACGTGACGGGCCTGGTCCGCTCGCGTGACAAGGCGGACGCCGTCCGCGCACGGGGCATCGAACCGGTGTTGGGTACGCTCGATGACGGGAAAATCCTGGCGCAGGCGGCGCAGGCCGCCGACGTCGTCGTCAATGCGGCAAGCGCCGATCACAAGGGCGCCGTCGTTGCCCTGCTCGATGCGCTCGCCGGAAGCGGCAAGCCGTTCATCCACACATCGGGATCGAGCATCGTCGGCACGCGCGCCAGGGGCGAACGATCGGATGCGGTTTTCGACGAGGACACCCCGATCACACCATCGCCGGCGCGCGCGGCGCGGGTCGCATTGAACGAATTCATCCTCTCCCATCGCGACAAGGGCTGCCGCCCTGTCATCGTCTGCCCGAGCCTGATCTACGGCCTCGGTCTCGGCGCCAATGCGGACAGCGTGCAGGTGCCGCTGCTGATCAAGCTGGCCAAAAAGCGCGGCAACGCGGCGCATGCCGGACCCGGCGAGAACGTCTGGTCGAACGTGCACATCGACGATCTCATGACGCTCTACGCGCTTGCGATCGAGAAGGCGCCGGCAGGCGGCTTCTACTACGCCGAGAACGGCGAGAGCTCGATGCGCGAAGCCTGCGAGGCGATCAACCGCATGCTGGGCTTTGCCGGACCGCCAGCCGCGATGTCGATGACGGAGGCGGCTGGCGAATGGGGCGAGGGCACGACGGAGGATACGATGGCGTCGAACAGCCGCGTGCGTGCCAAGCGTGCGCGTGAACTCGGCTGGAAGCCGAATGCGCGCGGGCTGATCGAAGAGATTGAGCAGGGGTGTTATCGGGGGTAGTTCCCCGTCGTCCCGGCGAAGGCCGGGACCCATACGCCGCGGCCTGTCGATTCAGAAAGTGCTGTTCGACGACTTTGCGCAACAACAACTCCCTGTGGCTATGGTTCCTTCGTTCGCAGGCGTTCGCCGGGACGACGCCGGTTGTTGGGCGACACTTCCGCCTAACTCTTCCCGCGCACCCCGTCCCACCACGCGCACGTGCCCGACATCAGCTTGTAATTCCCCTCCATCACCTGCACCGGCGCGCGCGATCCCGACGCCGCCGCGCGCATCCGCATTTCGCGGGCGACGACGCGGTCTTCCGGCGGCAGCCAGACGCGCTCGTGGCCCCACAGGCTCGGACCGTCATGCATCTCGACCGGCTGCCATGTCGCCGGATCGATCTCGCGGCCGCCCCAGCCGCATTCGATCATGAAGGACGACGGCGTCTTGGCGTAGAACGAGGTCATGAAATCGTTGGTGTGGCGGCCGAGCGTGACGTTGACGCGGCCTTCCTCCATCTGCGCGATGTCGTAGCACTGGCCGACGTCGTCGAGCGAACACAGCTCCACCATCAGATGATGCATGCCGTTCTTGCCGGTTTCGATCAGCGCGAGGCTGTGATGCCGCGCGTTGACATGGAAGAAGTAAGCGCGGAACGGCTTTTCGATGTAGTCGGAAAGCCCCAAGCCGAGCACGCCGACATAGAACGCCATCACGGGATCAATGTTCTCGACCGTCAGCACGGCGTGCCCGAGCCCCAGTGGCCCGGTACGAAAACCCGAGATCGAACGTCCCGGCTTGAATGGTGTGTCGTCAATCTCGGCGCCATGAAACGCTTCCAGCCGGTTGCCCGCGGGGTCGCGAAAGGAGATCAGGCCGCGGACGCGCCTGGCGTCGGCCAGCGTTTGCGGTTCGGCCGTGACCGGCACACTGGCCTTTTCCAGCCGGGCCGCCAGCGCATCCAGCGCGGGGCCGTCCGCGACTTCCCAGCCGAAGAAGCGCGCGCCTTCGCCCATGGCGCGGTCGATGACGATGCGCTGCTTGCGGTCGTCCATCCGGAAGGCCAGCAGCGAATTGCCGCGCTCCACCGCCTGCAGCCCGACCATGCCGGTCCCGAATTGCCGCCAGTCGTCCAGCGCCTCCGAACCGAAGCCTGCATATCCCAGACCCAGCAATGCCATCGCCTGCCTCCGCCGCTTGCAAATCTTTGCGCGTCGAACGCGCCGCTGCTTGGTCAAATCCTATGCAATTTTTGCCCGTTCCGACACCCAAAGGTGGGCGCCGGGCCGGTCATCCAAGGCGATCCCTCCCTTGCCCCTCCCTTGACATCGTCCACGGCGGATGGTGTCTAGTTCCCATGAGCACCATCCGCCCATCCCGTCTCTGGTGGCGCACCTCTTAAAAGAGGTGGCCGGTGCGATTTCATTTTTTCAATCGTCGAAGGTCGCCATCGCAGTGCGACCGATGGTTTGTCTATTTTCCCTTCGTTTGTCCTGTGTGGCGCTCCCTGGCGAAGTTTCGTAAGAGGATCACATGAACAGGACAGCCTTTTCCTTACCCGAGCACAGCGAGTATCGCACCAGCGGCGGCCTCGCGATTTCGCGAACCGTCGAGCAGTTTACCGGCGATGCCAAGCGGCTCGACGACCTGATCGAACTGCTGGATCGCCGCCGCGGCGTGGTCCTGTCCTCGGGCACCACGGTGCCGGGCCGCTACGAGAGTTTTGATCTCGGTTTTGCCGATCCGCCGCTGGTGCTGGAAACGGTCGGTTCCGACTTCTCCCTTACCGCATTGAACGCCCGTGGCGAGGTGCTGATCGCATTCCTTGGCGATGTGCTGCGCGAGCCCAGCGTTGTCATTTCGGAACGAAGTGCGATGCGGCTCGCTGGCCACATCATCCGCGGTGCGGCCCCGGTCGAGGAAGACCAGCGCACCCGCCGCGCCAGCGTGATGTCGCTGGTGCGCGACATCGTTGCCGCCCTGTCGGCCAATGACGACCCGCTGCTCGGGCTGTTCGGCGCCTTTGCCTACGATCTCGTGTTCCAGATCGAGGACCTCGTGCAGAAGCGCGCACGCGAGAGCGACCAGCGCGACATCGTGCTGTATGTGCCGGATCGTCTGCTGGCCTATGACCGCGCCACCGGCCGCGGTGTGGTGCTGAGCTACGAATTTTCCTGGCAGGGAAAATCGACGCAAGCGCTGCCGCGCGATACCGCCGAGAGCGCCTACGTCAAGTCGCCGCGTCAGGGCTTTGCCGATCATGGGCCCGGCGAATATCAGGCCACCGTCGAGTTCGCGCGGGCGGCGTTTGCGCGCGGCGATCTGTTCGAGGCGGTGCCGGGGCAGTTGTTCGCGGAACCCTGCGAACGTTCGCCGGCGGAAGTGTTCCAGCGGCTTTGTCGTATCAACCCGTCGCCTTATGGCGCGCTGATGAACCTCGGCGAGGGCGAATTCCTGGTTTCGGCTTCGCCCGAGATGTTCGTGCGTTCCGACGGGCGCCGGGTCGAGACCTGTCCGATCTCGGGCACGATTGCGCGCGGCGTCGATGCGATCGGCGATGCCGAGCAGATCCGGCAATTGCTGAATTCGGAAAAAGACGAATTCGAGCTCAACATGTGTACCGACGTCGACCGCAACGACAAGGCGCGCGTTTGCGTGCCGGGAACGATCAAGGTTCTCGCGCGCCGGCAGATCGAGACCTATTCAAAACTGTTCCATACCGTCGACCATGTCGAAGGCATGCTGCGGCCGGGCTTCGATTCCCTCGATGCATTCCTGACCCATGCCTGGGCGGTGACGGTGACGGGTGCGCCGAAATTGTGGGCGATGCAGTTCGTCGAGGACAATGAGCGTTCGTCGCGGCGCTGGTATGCCGGCGCGATCGGTGCTGTGAATTTCGACGGCGGCATCAATACCGGGCTCACCATCCGCACCATCCGCATGAAGGACGGTCTCGCCGAGGTGCGCGTCGGCGCCACTTGTCTTTTCGACTCGGATCCCGCCGCCGAAGACCGCGAATGCCAGGTCAAGGCGGCGGCGCTGTTCCAGGCGCTGCGCGGCGATGCGCCAAAACCCTTGTCGGCGTTTGCGCCCGACGCCACCGGCTCGGGCCGCAACGTGCTACTGATCGATCACGACGACAGTTTTGTGCACATGCTGGCGGATTATTTCCGCCAGGTCGGTGCCAGCGTGACCGTGGTCCGGCATGTCCATGCGCAGGAGATGCTGAAGAAGAACTGGGATCTTCTGGTGCTGTCGCCTGGCCCCGGACGCCCTGAGGATTTCGGGATTTCGAAAACAATTGGCGCCGCGCTCGAACGCAAGCTTCCGATTTTCGGCGTCTGCCTCGGCGTGCAGGCGATCGGCGAATATTTCGGCGGCCAACTCGGCCAGCTCACCCATCCCGCGCACGGACGGCCTTCGCGGATTCAGGTGCGCGGCGGGCGGCTGATGCAGAACCTGCCCAATGAGATCGTGATCGGCCGCTATCACTCGCTCTATGTCGAGCGCGACAGCGTGCCGGAAGTTCTGGAAGTCACCGCGACCACCGAGGACGGCGTCGCGATGGCGATCGAACACAAGACCCTGCCGGTCGGCGGCGTGCAGTTTCACCCGGAATCGCTGATGTCGCTCGGCGGCGATGTCGGGCTGCGCATCGTCGAGAACGCGTTTCGCCTGAGCGCACCCGTTAATTGAGGATTGCGAGATATAGATGACATTCGACCACGATCTGAAGGCCACCGTCCGCACCATTCCGGACTACCCGAAGCAGGGCATCCTGTTCCGCGACATCACGACCTTGCTGGCGGATGCGCGCGCGTTCCGCCGCGCGGTCGACGAACTGGTGCAGCCATGGGCGGGCTTGAAGATCGACAAGGTCGCCGGCATCGAGGCGAGGGGATTCATCCTCGGCGGCGCGGTGGCGCATCAGGTCTCCGCCGGCTTCGTGCCGATCCGGAAAAAAGGCAAGCTGCCGCACACCACGGTGCGGATCGCCTACTCGCTGGAATACGGCCTCGACGAAATGGAAATGCATGTCGACGCCATCCAGCCCGGCGAGCGCGTCATCCTGGTCGATGACCTCATTGCCACCGGCGGTACGGCGGAGGGCGCGGTGAAATTGCTGCGCCAGATCGGCGCCAACGTCGTCGCGGCCTGCTTCATCATCAATCTGCCAGATCTCGGCGGCGCCGACAAACTGCGCGCGATGGACGTCCCGGTGCGCACGTTGATGGCATTTGAGGGGCATTAGGGCTTACTTCTCCCCCCACGTCGTCTTGGCGAACGCCTGGACCCATAGGCACAGTCGGGAGTTGTTGTGCAGGACGATTGCCATTGCCTCTCAATCGATAGAGCAACGCGGTATGGGTCCCGGGTCGAGCCCGGGACGACGGCTGGGTCAAACCACCTCGGCGCCCAACTCCTTCCGCCAGTGCACAGCGCGCTCCTTCAGCCGCGCATCGCGGATGTAGGCGGTTTCTTCCTCGTCCAGCCGTTCGCATTCCTCGAAGGTCAGGCTGTCCGGCCCATGCGTGGTCCATGCCGACTGCAGGCTGCGGCAGGTGTGGCTGCCCTGGCGCAGCGTGAACCAGATCCGGTTCTGGATTTTGTCCAGGTTGGGCGTCTGCCCGACCCATGTCTGGGGCGAGGCCTTGCAACGGATCACAAAAATCCCGGCGACGGCTTTCCGCTCCTTGTAGGCGGCGATCGCGGCCTTTCTGTCTGATGTCACGGGATGGCCTCGCCTGCTGAATGTCGGGCGGTGGCCATATCAGACAGGGTCAGCGGCGTCAATATTACCCGGGTAATAATATTCTGCTGTGGTGCCCCTCAAGGCGATGTTTTCTGCGCCAGCAGGCTGAGTTCCAGCTCGCGAAAACAGATGTAATTCCTGCGTATCCACTGGTGCAACTCAGTCGAAGAATCCCTCTCGGTCCGCAGGTAGTCGGTGAACGAAAACGTCACCCGGTCGATATAGGTCTTCAGAAACGAGGGCAGCGCCGAAATCCGGACGACCGGTCCCTCTGTCATGGTCCTGGGCAGTTCGCCGCGCACCACGTGCTCGTTGTCGATCGTGACCAGCGTCTTCGCCGGGATCTGCTCGTGCAGCATCGGGTAGCTGCGCGCGGAGATGCGGTCGGTATCGGCCACGAACAGGACCACCGGCGCGACGCCGCGGCGCGCCGCTTCCTTCAGGAAGCCGATCTCGTGAATCATCTTGAAGAACTCGTCGAAGGCGTGAAAGCCGAGGTCGATCACCTTGGCGATGCCGTCATTGACGATCAGGCGGTCCATAAGCTGCATCTTGCCGTAGGTGTCGGCGACATCAGCCGTTTCGGTGACGCGCGGCAGATACTCGAGCAGGGACGGCTCCTTCAGATTGATGTCGAAAGAGGACACCATGCCGTCCTTGAGCAGCAGGAATTCGCTCAAGAGCCGCGCAAGCAGCGTCTTGCCGACCATCGGTCGGGGAGAGCAGACGATGTAAACGGGCGTGAGGCTCATCACGGGCTATATCAGGCGAATTTCTCGCCTAATCCAGCCCAATCGCTCGCGCGACGCGACTATTTTTCACCGCTGCGTGAAACCGGCTTGGTGGAGCCCACGAGGTCGGTCAGCTTGATGCGGTCGAACTCGCTCCAGACGTTGGCGAGCCAGTGCCGGACATAGCCGCGCAGTACGAACGAATAGTTCGCGGCTTC
>PNLC01000188.1 GCA_013822885.1 Bradyrhizobium sp. | reverse complement strand
GGCCTCGGCGGAAACCTATCGCCTGATCGAGGAACGCGGCCAGCAGGATTGGGATTCCGAATATGGCCGCTTTCCCCGCCTGTTCCAGGACGCCCAGAGCATTCCCGGCCTGACCTGGCCGACGCTGACCTTCGAAGGCGAGATGTCGATCTATCTCGGTAAACGCGAGGTGCGGCTGATGCAACTCGGCGCCGGGCATACCTCGGGCGACATTGTCGCCTGGGTGCCGGATGCCGAAGTGATGTTCTCGGGCGATCTCATCGAATATCACTCGGCCTGCTATTGCGGCGACGCGCATTTGCGCGAATGGCCGGCGACGCTGAATGAAATCCGCGCCTTCAATCCCAAGGCGATCGCGCCGGGTCGCGGCGATGCGCTGAAGGGCCTTGCGACCGGGCGCGACGCGATTGCGATGACGCGCGATTTCGTCACCACGCTCTATGGTGCGGCGGAAACGTCCGTTGCGAAGGGCCGCAATCTCAAGGAATCGATGGCTGCGACGCGCGAGGTGATGGATCCGAAATTCTCCAGCTTCGCCATCTACGAGCACTGCCTGCCGTTCAACGTCTCGCGCGCGTTCGACGAGGCGTCGGGGATCGACGATCCCGTAATCTGGACCGACAAGCGCGACCAGGAAATGTGGGCCGCCCTGCAAGGAGGAGGATGACCATGAATATCAACACCTCGCCTGATGCGATCGTGCGAAGCGCCGCGCAACTGACGCCCGGCTATATGTCCGGCTTCGGCAACAGCTTTGAGACCGAGGCCTTGCCCGGCGCGTTGCCGATGGGGCGCAATTCGCCGCAGCGCTGCGCCTATGGACTCTATGCCGAACAGCTCTCCGGCTCGCCCTTCACCGCGCCGCGCGGCAGCAACGAGCGGTCCTGGCTTTATCGCATCCGCCCCTCGGTGAAGCATTCGGGGCGTTTTGCCAAGGTCGACGCCGGACTGTGGCGCACCGCGCCGTGCCACGAATATGACCTGCCGATCGCGCAACTGCGCTGGGATCCGGCGCCGATCCCGAAGCAGGACATGACCTTCCTGCAGGGCGTGCAGACCATGACCACGGCGGGCGACGCCAACACCCAGGCCGGCATGGCCGCGCATGTCTATCTCATCACCAGGTCGATGGACGATCAGCACTTCTACAATGCCGATGGCGAGATGATGTTTGTCGCCCAGCAGGGCAATCTGCGCCTCGTCACCGAATTCGGCCGCATCGACATCGAGCCCGGCGAGATCGCCGTGATCCCGCGCGGCGTGAAATTCCGCGCCGAAATTCCGAACGGCCCCGCGCGCGGTTATCTCTGCGAGAACTACGGCGGCGCCTTCACGCTGCCGGAGCGCGGGCCGATCGGCGCCAATTGCCTCGCCAACTCGCGCGACTTTCTCACGCCGGTTGCCTACTATGAGGACAAGGACGCGCCGACCGAACTCTACGTGAAGTGGGGCGGCGCGCTGTTCAAGACGACGCTGCCGCATTCGCCGATCGACGTGGTGGCGTGGCATGGCAATTACGCGCCGTACAAATACGACCTGCGCACCTTCTCGCCGATCGGTGCCATCGGCTTCGACCATCCCGATCCCTCGATCTTCACGGTCCTGACCGCGCCGTCGGAAACCCCCGGCACCGCCAACATCGACTTCGTGATCTTCCCGGAGCGCTGGATGGTGGCCGAAAACACCTTCCGTCCGCCGTGGTATCACATGAACATCATGAGCGAGTTCATGGGGCTGATCTACGGCGTCTACGACGCCAAGCCGCAAGGCTTCGTCCCCGGCGGCGTCTCGCTGCACAACATGATGCTGCCGCACGGCCCCGACCGCGAAGCCTTCGACCACGCCAGCAATGGCGAGTTGAAGCCGGTGAAGCTGACGGGGACGATGGCCTTCATGTTCGAGACGCGATACCCGCAGCGCGTCACTGCGCACGCCGCGAAGTCGGCGACGCTGCAGGATGATTACGCCGATTGCTGGAAGGGTCTCGAGAAACGGTTCGATCCGAACAAGCCATAACAATTCTTCCCCTCTCCCCTTGTGGGAGAGGGTGGATCGATCGCGCGTCGCGCGATTGAGACGGGTGAGGGGTCTGTCTCCGCGTAAAGAACCCCTCATCCGACGCAATCGCCCTCCGGGCGATTCCGCCACCTTCTCCCACAAGGGGAGAAGGAAGAAAGGACGAGCATGCCCCATCCCAACGACCCAAAACTCCGCTCCTTCATCCCCGTCGCTCCCAATTCCGACTTCCCGATCCAGAACCTCCCCTACGGCATCTTCTCCGCCAAAGACGGCCTCGCCCCACGCGTCGGCGTCGCAATCGGCGATTACGTGCTCGATCTCTGGCAGCTCGCACAGGATTGCCGGTTCGACGTCGTCGAGCCCGCGGTGTTCGCAGCATCGCAGCTCAACCCGTTCATGGCGCTGGGGCCGAAAGCGTGGTCGAGCACGCGCGCCCGCATCAGCCAGCTTCTGCAGCACGATGAACCGGAGCTGCGCGACAATGAAGAGCTGCGCAAGCGGGCGCTGGTGCCGATGGCCGACGTCAAGCTGCACATGCCGTTCGCGGTCGCCGGCTACACCGATTTCTATTCGTCCAAGGAGCACGCCACCAATGTCGGCGTGATGTTCCGCGGCAAGGACAACGCCCTGCAGCCGAACTGGCTGCACATGCCGATCGGCTACAACGGCCGCGCTTCGACCGTGGTCGTCAGCGGCACGCCTGTGCGGCGGCCGCGCGGGCAGTTGAAGCCGCCGACGGCCGATGTGCCGAGTTTTGGGCCGTCCAAGCGGCTCGATTTCGAGCTCGAAATGGGCGTGGTGATCGGCCAGCCGTCGACGATGGGCGAGATGCTGACCGAAAAGCAGGCCGAAGAGATGATCTTCGGCTTCGTCATCCTCAACGACTGGAGCGCGCGCGACATCCAGCAATGGGAATACGTGCCGCTCGGCCCGTTCCAGGCCAAGGCGTTTGGCACCTCGATCAGCCCGTGGGTGGTGACGCGCGAGGCGCTGGAGCCGTTTCGCCTGCACGGGCCTTCGCAGGATCCGAAGCCGCTGCCCTATCTGCAGCAGGCGCAGCCGAACAACTACGATATGGCGCTCGAGGTCGGCTTGCGTGCGGCGCCGATGAACGAAGCCGCAACCATCTGCCGCACCAATTTCAAATACATGTACTGGTCGTCGGTGCAGCAGCTCGTCCACCATGCTTCAAGCGGCTGCGCCATGAACGTCGGCGATCTCTTGGGAAGCGGCACGATCTCGGGGCCTGAGAAAGACCAGCGCGGCAGCCTGCTGGAGATCAGCTGGAACGGCACTGAGCCGGTCGAGCTACCCGGCGGCGTCAAGCGCTCGTTCCTGGAGGATGGCGATTCGCTCGTGATACGCGGCTGGTGCCAGGGCGACGGCTACCGCGTTGGTTTCGGTGAGGTCGAGGGGATGATACTGGCGGCGGGGTGACGCTCTCTCGCCGTCATTGCGAGCGAAGCGAAGCAATCCATCTCACCTCCTGCGCGGAGGGATGGATTGCTTCGCTTCGCTCGCAATGACGCGGAGAGGTCAGCGAGCTTCCGGCGGAATATCCTTTAGCCGCGCACAGTGCGCGGCAACATCCTCGACGCTGTACTTCAAATGCACCCGCTTGTCCGACGGCAACTGCTTCGTCACGCACACGCCGGGCCGCCGTTCGGTGGCAGGCCGGATCGGCCGCCGCTCAAAGCCGCCGCCGCAGTTCGGGCAGACATTGTGCAGCTTGTTCTCGACGCAGTCCGCGCAGAATGTGCATTCGTAGGAACATATCCGCGCATCCACCGCGTTCGGCGGCAGGTCCTTGTCGCAATATTCGCAGTTCGGCCGGAGTTGCAGCGCCATGGTCCGTCTCGTGCGTTGAAGTGAAGGCCATGATTGCAGATCGTGTCGCGGAAGCGAATGGCGGATTTCCCTCGATTCGGGCCATGCTAACTCCGCAGCGGCAGCTTCGCGCTATCCTTCAGCCGGTCCAGCACGATCGATGAGCGCACATGCGCGACGCTCTGGTGCGGCATCAGCACGTCATTGACGAGACCGGAGAGATCCTTGAGGTCGCGCAGCACCACCTTCAACACATAATCGGCGTCGCCGGTCAGCGAGTACGCCTCCTGGATGTCGTCGACGCGGTTCACCAGCGCGCGAAATTTCTTGGCGTTGTCGGGCGAATGCGTCGCCAGCGTGATATGGATGAAAGCGATCAGGTTGAAGCCGAGCGCTTCGCCGGCAAGATCGGCATGATAGCCCGCGATCACCTTCTCCTCTTCCAGCCGCATTCGCCGCCGTGAGCATTGCGAGGCCGACAGGCCGACGAGGTCGGCCAGTTGCTGGTTGGTCAGCCGGCCGTCGTCCTGCAGCGCGGCCAGCATTTTGAGGTCGAAGGCGTCCACCGAGATCATGCGAACACTGCCAGTTCTATGCACGAAGTGTGCGTTATCATAGCCGGACGTCGGTCCATTTGCACGCATCATGCGCCCGATTTGACCGATATTGATCCAAATCAATTTTCGGGAGAATAGCCATGGGACCGTTTCCGCACGACGCGCCGGCCGCCACCATCAGCGCCGACAATCCGATGGGCACCGATGGCTTCGAGTTCGTCGAATACGCCCACCCGCGCCCCGAAGAACTGCACGCGCTGTTCGCCCTGATGGGCTATGCACCGGTCGCCCGCCACAGGACCAGGAAGATCACCGTCTATCGCCAGGGCGATATCAATTATCTCGTCAACGAAGCGCCGGGCACCCATGGCAATAACTTTGTCGCCGCGCACGGCCCCTGCGCACCGTCGATGGCGTTTCGCGTTGTCGATGCGAAGCAGGCCTATGAGCGTGCCTTGTCGCTCGGCGCGGAGCCGGCCGACGTGACGGCGGCGCAGAAGACGCTCGACGTTCCTGCCATCAAGGGCATCGGCGGCAGCCTGCTCTATTTCGTCGACCGCTACGGCGCCAAGGGCTCGGCCTATGACGCCGAGTTTGAATGGCTCGGCGCGAAAGACCCGCGGCCCGCCGGCGCGGGGCTGTATTACATCGATCACCTCACCCACAACGTCCATCGTGGCCGCATGGATGTGTGGACCGGCTTCTACGAAAGGCTGTTCAATTTCCGCCAGATTCGCTTCTTCGACATCGAGGGCCGCGCTTCGGGCTTGTTCTCGCGCGCGCTGACCAGCCCCGACGGAAAGATCCGGATTCCGATCAACGAGGATGCGGGCGAATCCGGACAGATCGAGGAATATCTCAACGTCTATCGCGGCGAGGGCATCCAGCACATCGCCTGCGGCGCGCGCGACATTTACAGCACTGTCGAGACGCTACGCGATGCGGGCCTGCCGTTCATGCCGTCACCGCCGGAGACCTATTTCGAGAAGATCGATGCGCGTCTGCCGCGGCACGGCGAGGACGTTGTCCGCCTGCAGCGCGCCGGCATCCTGATCGATGGCGAGGGCGTCGTCGATGGCGGCCAGACAAAAGTGCTGCTGCAGATTTTTTCGGCGAACGCGATCGGCCCGATCTTCTTCGAATTCATCCAGCGCAAGGGCGACGATGGATTCGGCGAGGGCAATTTCAAGGCGCTGTTCGAATCGATCGAAGAGGATCAGATTCGAAGAGGTGTGCTGAAGGTGGGTAACGCGGCCTAAGTCGCAGTTCGCGTTGGACGAGACTTGTCGCTACATCATCGGTGTCGTCCCGGACAAGCGCAAGCGCAGATCCGGGACCCATACCGCGGAATCTATCGATTGAGATCGATAGGAGTACCAAACTCCGAATCTTCGCCAAACCGCTCCCTGTGGTTATGGGTCCCGGATCAGCGCTCCGCTTCGCTGCGCTTGTCCGGGACGACAGCTCAATCTGTGGAGCTGGTTTCCTTAATTACCGTCCCGCCTTCCACGCGCTCGTCACATCCCCGATCTTCGCCACTTCCGGCTCCCGGATCGCCGACGGCGTCCGCGAGAATCGCGGCGCGGGCGCAGGCTGCGTCACGCCATGGCGCTCGACGAACACCTTGCGCGCCGCCATGTGCGGATGCTCAGGCGCTTCCGCCATGGTCAGGATCGGCGCGAAGCAGATGTCGGTGCCTTCCATGATCTTGCACCAGTCCGCGCGGCTCTTGCTCTTGAACACCGTGGTCAGCTTTTCCTTCAGCGCCGGCCACGCCTTGCGGTCCATCTGAGCGTCGAAATCGGCATCGGTCAGGTCGGCATGCTTGCGCAGCAGCGCGTAGAACTGCGGCTCGATCGAGCCGATCGAAATGAAGTTGCCGCAGGAGCACTCGTAGACGCCGTAGAAATGCGCCCCGCCGTCGAGGAAATTCTGGTCGCGGCCTTCGGTCCAGCGCCCGCTGGCGCGCATGTCGAAGAACATCGACATCAGCGATGCCGCGCCGTCGCACATCGCGGTGTCTACCACCTGGCCCTTGCCCGACTTCGAGGCTTCCAGCATCGCTGCGAGTACGCCGACCACGAGATAGAGCGCACCGCCGCCGAAATCGCCCACGAGGTTGAGCGGCGGCACCGGCTTCTCTTTGGTGCCGATCGCGGCGAGCGCACCTGTGATCGAGATGTAGTTGATGTCATGGCCGGCGGCGTTCGCCAGCGGGCCTTCCTGGCCCCAGCCGGTCATGCGGCCGTAGACCAGTTTTGGATTGCGCGCGAGCACGACGTCGGGGCCGAGCCCGAGGCGTTCCATCACGCCCGGACGAAAGCCTTCAATCAACGCATCCGCGCCGGCGAGCAGGTCGAGCACCTGCGCGATGGCGGCCTTGTCCTTCAGATCGAGCTCGATCACCTTACGGCCGCGCACCGCGACCGCCTTCAGGTTCTTGCCGGCGCCGACGCGGTCGAGCGTGATGACCTCGGCGCCCATGTCGGCGAGCAGCATGCACGCGAATGGACCGGGACCAATGCCGGCGAATTCGACGATGCGGAAACCGGCGAGCGGGCCGGAGGTGTGGGTAGAAGATTGGGCGGCTGGTTTGTCGAGCACTTGTTTTCTCTCCCAGAGGAAGTGTCTTAATTAGTTGATTAGCTAAATTGTCCTGCCGAAGCGAGACCATGGCAAGTTCTTTTGCCGAGAATCGGACCTAAATGCGAAAGCGGCGCGCATTGCTGCGCGCCGCTCGTGTCATAGTTGCGTTTAGGCGTTATCAGCCAGCAGCAGTTACCGCACGCTGCGCCATTACCCTCACAAGATTGGCGCGATAGTCCGAGGTTCCATGGATATCGCTCATCAGGCCGCTGGCGGAAACCTTCACGCCGTCGATCGCGCCCGCCGACCAGTTGGCTTTAAGCGCCGCCTCGATCGCCGGCACCCGCATCACGCCGTTTTCCGATGCGCCGGTCGCTGCGACGCGGACGTCGCCTCCCTTGGTCCTGGTCACGAACACGCCGGTCAGCGCGAAGCGCGAGGCGGGGTGGCGAAACTTGGCATAGCCCGCCTTTGCCGGGATCGGGAACGACACCGCGGTGATGATCTCGCCATCGTCAAGCGCCGTGGAGAACAGGCCCTTGAAGAAATCGTCCGCCGCTATCGAACGCTTGTTGGTCTTCACGCTCGCACCGAGCGAAACCAGGGCTGCGGGAAAATCCGCAGCCGGGTCGTTGTTGGCGATAGAGCCGCCGATCGTGCCGCGATAACGCACCGCGGGATCGCCGAGCACGGAGGTGAGGTAGGCGATCGCGGGTATGGAATTCTTCACATCGGCGCTTTGCATGATGTCGAAATAGGTCGTGGCCGCCTTGATCGTCAGCGTGTCGCCCGAGGCCTCGATGCCGACCAGTTCCTTGATCTTGCCGAGATCGATCACGTCGGACGGCGACGCCAGCCGCTGCTTCATCACGGGGATCAG
>PNLC01000187.1 GCA_013822885.1 Bradyrhizobium sp. | reverse complement strand
CCGGAAGGTCGGCGAAGACCTTGTTCATGGACGTCATATCGCGATCAGCCGCCGGTTTTGGTCGGCAATCCCGCTGCCTTCCAGCCAATGATGCCGCCCGCCAGATGCTTGTCGTAGGGAAGGCCTGCCGCCTGAGCGGCCAGCGAGGCCGTCACCGACCGCTTGCCCGAACGGCAGGCAAAAACCACCTGCTTGCCCTGCGGGTCCGGAATCGCGGCCGGATCGAAGCTCTGCAGGGGAACGACGACGCCGCTCGGATAGGCCTCTACGGCGACCTCATTGGGCTCGCGGACGTCGACCAGAAGATAGCGGCCTTCCGCCATTCCCTTCGACACCTCTTCCGGCGTTAGATCGTGCACCTGATGGTCGGCCAACATATCCTCCTGAACCTGGCGCCATAAGGCTGCAATCAGCCCGCCGCGCGGGGGCCAAAGTCGCCCCTTGCGCGAAGAAAATCAAGCACCGCGAACGGCTTAATGGGCCGCCAGCGCCGTGAGGCCGCCGTCCCCGTTATCGGGGGAGATGCGCTTTCGCGACGGCCAAGTGTCATTTCGGGGTTTACGGACCAGTCGCCATGAATCTTCGACACGCGCCTTCGGACAGTGAACGGCATCCACAGTGGTCAACCCGGAGTCGTTGGAGCAGTCGCGAGACGAATCGAGCGCATGGCGCGCCGCATGAGATGCCGCATCATGCCTCACGAGGCTCTCGGCACCCGGCAAAACGAAAAACCCCGGCGTAAAGCCGGGGCCCGAACAGCCACGGCGTACATCCGGCCAAGACCATCGGATTCTATTTAGCATGCAGTACTTGAAGAACGTATGACGCGCTTCGCGATCACCTGAGCAACTTCAGCGACCAGCGCTCTCGGCATCGGTCGACATCAGCGACGTCGGGCGCTGCTTCATCAGCGCGTCCATGCCGTTACGGTGCAGCCAAAGCAGTCCCGTGGCGAGTTGCCGCAAGTCATTACGGGCCGAACCGACAGGCAACCTTCTTGCCCGGCGCAACACGTCGGCAGCCTGCTTTTCCAATGGCGACAACTGGCGTCCCACCTGTTGCTCCCGACCGGATCCGTTTCAATGCTGCCCTGCCCGAGCCCGTCTAACCCATTTCTCACGCAGGTTTTGTGAACCGGTTCACTGTTCCCCCAGGCTTGTGCAAAACATCACAACTACGGAACAGCCGTTTAATGTGAGCCATAATGCCCAGGCTTGTTGCTGAAGAAGCTCAGCAGCGCCGCGGTCGCAATCATTGCTGCAATACCGACGAAGCTCACCGCCAATTGCATCGCAAGCCCGTCCGAGATGCTGAACAGCGCCAGGTGGCCGGCGAACGCCAGCAGGACGCCGAGACAGTAGATAGGCAGCGAGTTCTGGCCGCAGCAGATCGCGCCGCGCATCACCGGCGTCATCAGCCCTCGCCAATTGCGAGGCACGAACCACGCGACCAAAACCGCGAGCGCCAGGAAATGCAGCAATCGCAATGGATCGAGATTTGCCTTATCCAAAGGATACAGCTTCGCCAACGATTGCGGGATCAGCGCTTCCAGCGGCTTGAAGCGCCAGCTCAATGCAACGATCAGGCTGAAGAGCAGATACACCACCGCAAGTCCCAATACCGTGCGAGAGGTCAGCCATGGCCGGACCCGCTCCTGATCGAGCATCCACCACGCTCCAAGCACGACCAGCAATTGCCACGCCAGCGGATTGAACGCCCAATGGCCGCCTGGCCAGCCCGGGACGGCCCAGCCGAACAGCTGCACCAGCGCATAAAGCGTCAGCGACGCGGCGAGCGTCGCGTTCGGAAACTTCAGCAGCAGCCACAGCAATGGCGCGAACAGGAGATGAAGCAGCACGAAGATCGGCAACACATCGGTGTTGACCGGGCGATACTGCAGGATCGCCGCCCGCGCGAGCGTCGCGCCCGGATCCTCCAGCAAAACGCGCGTGTTGGTATCGTCAGCGAGACGGCCGCCGCCCGAGAGGTAAACCAGAATGGCGCAGGCGACCGTGACCAGCAAAAACGCGACGTAGATGTCCCAGCCTCGTCGCAGCGTCCGGCGGATCACGGCGCTCCAGCCTTCGCAACGCCAGGCCTTGCCATAGGCCAGCGCGCAGGTGACGCCGGAGATGAACATGAATATCTCCGCGGCATCGGCGAAGCCGTAGTGCCGCAGCGTCAGCCAGCCTCCAATATTATTGGGGACGTGGTCGAGAAATATCCACCACAGCGCGATGCCTCGGCAGGCATCTATTCGCAGGTCGCGGGCGTGGCCTTTCAGCTCGGGCAGCTCGCCGACAACTAACCTGGAGGTGGCGGTTCGATCATGCATCTGGATTATCCCAAGCCGGCAAGCTGGACCTGCCACGCAAGCCCTGCTGTGAGCTGCTTCACCCTTCAAGGACATATTTTCGCGACATCACGCGCGACGAATCTGCGCGCCAGCGTTGAGCTTCTTCAGCTTCACAGATGCTGAGTTGAGTCGCGAATTTGCATGACGCGATCACTACCGGTGTCGAGATCGCTCGAGACGAGATTGTCCCTGCGCGCTCTTCCGCGCGTCACGCAATCGATGTAGGCTGAATGACAGGCCGCCAGCGGGCAGTGCCGAAGGCCCGTGAAAGTTTCAGCGGTATCTTACCCACGGCGGGTTTTGCAGTTTTCACTCCACGTTTTGGGCCGGCTCGTTTTTTTGGAGTCGGAAGCGAGGCTTCACGCCTCATCGATCGAACACGCCCCAACAGGAGGACAGCATGCATTTTTGTATGACCGGACAATACACGCCAAAGGCTCTCAACGCGATTCTGGAAAACCCGAAGACCAATCGCTATGAGGCGGCCAAAAAGCTGATCGAAGCCGCCGGCGGCACATTGGTCTCGATGTACAGTACGGCTGCGGACGGTCCCGGTGTTCTCGTCATCTTCGACGTGCCCGACCCCAGTGCCGCGCCGGCGATTTCCGGCACCGTCGTAGCGTCCGGCGCCATCCACAATGCACACCTCACTCGTTTGTGGACGCAGGATGAAATCACGCAGGTCCGGCTGAAGGCAGTACAACTGCGCGGTGCGTACAAGCCGCCCGGCGGATAGCTACATTCCTGGCACCCTGTCGCGCAAATTCGAACATCGCAAGGTGTGGTGGCGGAGGAGAACTCCGCCGCCAATCCTGTGATGATTGCGCGCGTCTTCGTACGCGAACGCCGAAGCTCGCGATGGTCATTGCCTAGTGGCATCGAAGCCGAAGCGGCAGCGTTTCTTAAATGGAAATCAGATGGTGACCTGGGTCCCAACTTCCACCACCCGCCCGGTGGGGATCTGGAAGTAGTCGGTGGCATCGTTTGCCGATCGGCTCATCGCGATGAACAGGTGATCCTGCCACAGCGGCATGCCCGACTGCGCCGAAGGTTTGAGCGAGCGCCGCGACACGAAGAACGACGTCGCCATGATGTCGAACTGCCAGCCGAGCTTGCGCGCGATCACCAGCGCCTTGGGCACATTCGGCGACTCCATGAAGCCGAACCGCAGCCGCACGGTGGAGAACTTCTCGCTGATGGTTTCCATCTTGACGCGCTCGGCCGGATCGACGCGCGGCGTCTCGGCGGTTTCGATGGTCAGGATCACATTGTGCTCGTGCAGCACCTTGTTGTGCTTGAGATTGTGCATCAGCGCGGTCGGCACGAAGCTCGGATCGGAGGTCAGGAACACCGCCGTGCCCTTGACGATATGAGGCGGACGTTTCTCCAGGCTCTTGATCAGGTCCAGCAGCGGCACCTCAATGCGCCGCGTCTTTGCGACCAAGATCGCCGCGCCGCGGCGCCAGGTCCAGATCATCACCGCCACCACCACGCCAAACAGCAACGGCACCCAAGCGCCATCCAGCAGCTTCAGCAGGTTCGCGGCAAAGAAGCTCATGTCGATGACGACGAAGGGCAGGATCACGGCCGCCGCGGTCGCCGCCTTCCAGTTCCACAATTTCCAGATCACGACGAAGCCCATGATGCCGTCCACGACCATGGTCGTCGAAACGGCGATGCCATAGGCCGAGGCCAGGCCGCTCGAGGTGCGGAACAGCAGCACCAGCAGGACGACCCCGATCAGCAGGAGCCGGTTGACGCGCGGCAGGTAGATCTGACCGGCGTGGGTTTCCGAGGTGTAGCGCACCTCGAAGCGAGGCAGCAGGCCGAGCTGCACCGCCTGGCGAATCAGCGAATAGGCGCCGGTGATCACTGCCTGGCTCGCGATCACGGTCGCCGCGGTCGCCAGCACCACCAGCGGCAGCAGCAGGACTTCGGGGGCCAGCTTGTAGAACGGGTTTTCGATCGCCGTCGGGTCGGACAACACCAGTGCGCCCTGCCCGAAATAATTGATCAGAAGCGCCGGCAACACGAGGTAGAACCATCCGGCCTGGATCGGCTTGCGGCCGAAATGGCCGAGATCCGCATAGAGCGCCTCGCCGCCGGTCACAGCCAGGAACACCAGCCCCATCGTCACCAGTCCGATGACGCCGTGGGAAAGCATGAACTGGATCGCATAATAGGGATTGATCGCGTACAGCACCGTAGGATCGTCGCTGATGTGGACGAGGCCCAATATCGCCAGCGTCGCGAACCACACCACCATCACCGGCCCGAACAGCGAGGCGACACGCGCGGTGCCGCTGCTCTGCACCGAGAACAGCACGACGAGAATGAAGATCGTCAGCGGCACCACGTAGTTTCCGAGCGCGGGTGTGACGAGCTTGAGACCTTCGACCGCCGACAACACCGAAATCGCCGGCGTGATCATGGAATCGCCGATGAACATCGAGGCGCCGACGACGCCGAGCGCCAGCAGCAGCCAGCTTCGACGGCCCAGCGCCCGCTGTCCCAGCGCCATCAGCGAAAGCGTGCCGCCCTCGCCGTTGTTGTCGGCGCGCAACAGCAACAGCACATATTTGGCGGTGACGACGATGAAAAGCGACCACAGAATCAGCGAGAGCACACCGAGCACGATGATGCGCGATACCGGCTCGCCCTCCGCGGCGTGGGAGGCGGCCTCGCGGAACGCGTATAGCGGCGAGGTGCCGATATCGCCGAACACGACGCCGATACTGCCCAATGTCAGGGCCCAGAAGCCTGAGGCGGGTTGACCCTCTTGTGCTTCGGTAGTTGTGACGCTGGCGGTCATGACGGAGAAGGAACGCTCTCGCGGTAGAATTGATCCGGGCGGCTATCGGCGCTTCCGCGCCGCCTGTCAATCGAATGTGGAGCTTAGCACCACAGGCGCGGCGCGACTGGGATAAAGAGGACACAGCAAACCAGTGGTACTATAGTAATCTGACTCGTTATGGCTTCAGATCGGGCGGTAACGGCGGATTTTCGCGCATCAATGTGATGGTAACGCGACGGTTCGCCGGCAAGGTCGGATCGTCCGGAAACAGCGGCTGGCTGTCGGCCCTGCCGCCTACCGCGAAGATGTGAGACGACGGCAAGCCCTCGCGCTCGAGAATCTGGCGCACCGCGTTGGCGCGGTCGGCCGACAGATCGAACGCGCCGTAATCGCCGCGTGCCGGCACGAAGCCGGCGGCCGTATGGCCGACGATGTTGACGCGCAGCGGCGTCGCCTTGAGCGGCACCGCCAGTTTCTGGATCAGGCGCCGGGTCCGGTCGTAAGGCACCTTGGAGCCGTCGGCGAACATCGAGCGGCCGTCCTGGTCGACGATTTCGAGATTGAGGCCCTGGCTGGTCTCCTCGAAGATGATGTGCTTGGATATTTCGGTCAGTTCCGGCATGTCCTGCAGCGCCTGGCGCAACGAGGCCGATGCGAGAGCGAATTCGCGATCGACCTTCAGGCGGGCGCCGATTTCGCGGGTGCGGTCCTTTTCGTCCGGCGTCGGTGTCGCGGAGGACTCTTCCGGTGAAATATGCTCGACGTTCTTCATCTTGGGCCGCGTCGGCAGACCGTCGGACTCGACGATGCCGGAATAACGCACTTCGGTCTGCACGCCGAAAGCATCGCGCATCGAACCCGCGACGATCTTCAATTTGGCCGAATCCTGCGTGGAGAACGCGACCAGCATCACGAAAAACGCCAGCAGCAACGCCATCAGATCGGCAAACGTCACGAACCAGCCGTGACCGCCGTGCGCCTCTTCGCGTTTCTTCTTGGCCATGTTCTATGTCCGCGCTGGATGCCGTCGCCGATCAGGCCGGCGCCAGCTCGCTTTCCTCGTGGCGATGCTTTTCGGGCAGATAGGCCAGCAGCATTTCCCTGACCATCGCCGGGCTCTTGGAGTCGCGGATCATCAGGATGCCGTCGATGATCAGCGTGCGGTTGGTTTCCTCGTCGAGCAGCTTGCCATGCAGCTTGTCGGCGATCGGCAAACAGATCAGGTTGGCGACGAGCGCGCCGTAGAGCGTCGCCAGGAGCGCCACCGCCATGAAGGGGCCGAGCTTCGAAGGATCCGACATGTTCGAGAACATCTGGACCATACCGATCAGCGTGCCGATCATGCCGAACGCCGGTGCGCAGTCGCCGATCGCGCGGTAGATCTTCGATCCCTCGTTCAGGTGCATCAGGAAATTGTCGCGATCGCGCTCGAGATTGTCACGGATGAATTCGAGGTCGTAGCCGTCGGCGACGTAGCGTATTCCCTTGGCGAGGAACGGCTCGTCGATCTCGACTTTTTCCAGGCCGACCGGTCCCTGCTTGCGCGCGATTTCCGCAATACGCGCCAACTCGTCGACCAGATCGCGCGCCGAAAGCCGGCTCATGGTGAAGGCGAATTTCGCACCCAGCGGCATGCCGTGCAGGATCGCGCTGAGCGGAAAACGGATCAGGGTCGCCGCGAACGAACCACCGAAAATGATGATAACGGCATGGATGTCGTAGAACATCCGCAGGTCACCACCCATCAGGATAAGCGTCACCAGGACGATGCCGCCGGCGATCAGGCCAATGAGCGTGGTGATATCCATTCTGAACTCCGACGCTTACGCGGATTACCGGCCGTCCTGGACGGTCGCGCCTCCCATTCGGAGCCGCGCAGCACGGACCCTACGACTGCGCAATTAAAGACCCGTAAAGGATAAGCGGTCGCGGAGCCGTACAATTCCGGGGAGCATTGGATTCGCCAGGGATCGCCGGTGGCGGGATATCAACGTTTTGCTAACCATAATGTGCTGGCTTGATTCAGCTACAGCCTCAGCATCATTGCGAGCGAAGCGAAGCAATCCATCGTGCCGCGTGCAGCGACAATGGATTGCTTTCGTCGCTAACGCGCCTTGCAATGACGAGGGATCATGCCCCGGCGCGCAGTACTACTGCGCCTGAACGCCGATGCCCGCCGACTTGATGATCGGCCACCATTTGGCGATCTCGGCCTTCTGGAACGCCGCCAATCCCTCCGGCGTCTGCTGGTCGCGCGGCGCGACGTCCAGTCCCAGCTCGGTAAAGCGCTTCTGGATCGCCGGATCCGCCAGCGCCTCTACCGTCGCAGCGTTGAGCTTCGCGATGATGTCCTTGGGCGTTCCCTTCGGCGCAAAGAAGCCGAACCAGCCCGACATATAGAGGCCGGGCACGCCGGTTTCATCCGCGGTCGGAATGTCAGGCATCGAGGCCGAGCGCTTCGGTGAGAGGTTGGCGAGTGCCTTGATCTTGCCGGCGCGGATCTGCGGCAACGCCACCGCGCCCTGCACCACCAACAGATCCACCGTACCGGAAACGAGGTCGGTCATCGCAGGTCCCGCGCCACGATAGGGAATGAACTGCACCTTCTGCTTGGTCAGGTTCTCGAACATCACACCGGTGACGTTGGCCGCTGCATTCTGGTTGACGAAGTTGATCTTGCCGGGATTGGCCTTCATCCACGTCACCAGTTCGGCCAGCGTGTTCGCCGGCAGGTCGTTCTTGGCG
>PNLC01000186.1 GCA_013822885.1 Bradyrhizobium sp. | reverse complement strand
GGCGGCGCGAGGCGTCGACATAGGCGCGCGCCGGTGCGCTCTCGGCGTTGTTGAGCGTCACGGGCGTGCCGACGTTCGATGCCTTGAGCACGTCCTGGCTTTCGGGGATGATGCCGAGCAGCGGCGTTGCCAGGATTTCGAGGATATCTTCGATCGTGAGCATCTCGCCGCGCGCCGCGCGCGCCGGATCGTACCGGGTGATCAGCACGTGCTTTTCCACGCGCTCGCCCCGTTCCGCCCGCACGGTTTTCGAATCCAGCATGCCGATGATGCGATCGGAGTCCCGCACCGATGAGACTTCGGGATTGGTGACGATGATGGCTTCGTCCGCGTAGCGCATGGCGAGCGTCGCGCCGCGCTCGATGCCGGCCGGGCTGTCGCACAGGATCCAGTCGTACCGGCTTTTGAGCTCCGCGATCACGCGGCCGACGCCCTCGTCTGTGAGCGCGTCCTTGTCGCGGGTCTGTGAGGCCGGCAGCAGCCAGAGGTTCTCCAGGCGCTTGTCGCGGATCAGGGCCTGCGGCAGCTTGGCAACGCCCTGCACCACGTTGATGAGGTCGAACACCACGCGGCGTTCGGCTCCCATCACGAGATCGAGGTTGCGCAGACCGACGTCGAAGTCGACCACCACGACGGATTGTCCGCCTTGCGCAAGCGCTGCGCCAAGCGCCGCAGTGGTGGTGGTCTTGCCTACGCCACCCTTGCCGGATGTGACGACCAGAACCTTGGCCATACTTAATCTCCTTAGCCGATTAATTCAGCGGGGTAATTTTCATGGTGTCGCCCTGAAGCCAGGCTTGCGCCGGACGGTTGCGAACCGCTTCGTCGATTTCTTCTGCAGTCTGGTAGTAGCCGTCGATGGCGAGCAGTTCGGCTTCGATCTTCTGGCAATAAATTCGCGCGGAGGAATTGCCGTTGACGCCGGCCATCGCACGGCCGCGCAGCGTGCCGTAGATGTGGATCGATCCGCCGGCGACGATCTCCGCCCCGGACCCGACCGAGCCCAGCACCGTGACGTCGCCATCGGCGAACACGATCGACTGGCCCGACCTGACGGGTTCAGCGAGCAGGAGCGACGTCGGCTTTGGCTTCAGTTCGGGCTCTGGCTTCTGCGCCGGTTCGTTTCGCGTGATCACGCAGGCGCGGCCGCCGGTCAGCAATGGCGGCATGTTCGCGCCGAGGCGATCTTCGTCGACGCCCTCGATGCCCAGCACGCGAATGCTGCGCGCGTTGAGGCTGTCGAGGAGATGGGCGATCGCGGGGCCGCTCAGGTCGACGGCGGCGAGGTCGAGCACGATCGGTTTGCCGACGAAAAAGCCTGGCGAACGCGCCAGCGTGGCGTCGATCTCGGCAAGCCATTCCACGATCGGCACGACAGGGCTGAATACGAACGCGACATAGGACCGGCCGCGCAGCCGGACCATTTGACGCGGTGGATCAGCTCGGACGTCCATGATGCTCGACTCGCCTTTCTTATTGAATTGTTACGAACACAGAACTTGGTTAACGAGTTATTAACGGCGGAAGCCCCTTCCTTCGGCCAAAAAACGGCCCGAACAGCGTCGAATTCGACGCCTTTGTGGCCAATCCATGTGTGCGAGGTGTCATTCCAGGCTAAGCCTTTGCCACCATGGGTGGAGTTCCAGTATAGTTAACAAGTCGTCAACTTACTTTCGTCACGTTTCCGACCTAAAACCGTCTTCGCGCAGTTCCAACAAAACCAGGTGATAATTTGTCAGGTGGGCGACCTGACAGCTCACTTCCGTTTTGCGGGCGGCAGTTGCCAAAGGGCAGGCAATGGAAGCGATGGGGATCGTGCGGTCTCGCGATGTGATCTCGCAGTCAGGTCTCGCCGGTATGGGCGGGACCGGACAGTTTGATTCAAACATCCCGGCCAAACTTAACAACCGGTGCAGTGCTGGCGCGGCTTTTTCCGCGTGCCTACTCCATCGCGTTGAGCATTTTACGGTACGGTCTCGGCCGTGCAGAAGTCAGGCATGCGGCCACGTGTCATGAGGAGTAAGGTATGAGTAGCGTGACTGAGCAGGATCATCTCAACCCTCGCGACCCGCTCTACTACGCGCCGCGCTGGTTGCGTGAGCGGTCAGCCACCTTCCGCGAAACCGACGCCGCGACGGCGCTTGCTTCGACTGCGCCGAATTACAGTTCCCGGCTCGAACTCGCCGTTTCTGACGCGTTGCGGCATCCGCTCGATCCCGAAGTCATGCGCGAACCCGAGCAGGAGAAGCCGTTGTGGAGGGTCGCGGCGCGCTTTGCTGCGGCGATCGGCGTTGCGGCCGTGGTAGCGCTGTTCTTCGTGATCGTGGTGCCGGGCGTTCGCCAAGGCAGCGATGGCGAAGCATCGACCGCTCTCGGGCTCGCGCAATCGATCAGGGCTGCGCTGTTCCAGTCCGAGAGTTCGCCGAAACCTGCGATCAACGACTTCCAGGCGCTTCTCGCCTCGACGCCGCCCGACGCTCCGTCGGCTTCGGATCCGCAGGGGCAACTGCTCCAGCAGTTCATTCAGTGGCGCGAGAAGCCCGATCCGGCACCGCCGCAGCGTGCCAATCCATGACAAATCCGGGGGGCGTGAAAGACGCCCTCCCGCGATCCAGTTTTCCAGGAGCTTGCCATGACCTCGTATCGGATCGCTTTACTCGCCGGCGCCTTGCTTTTCGGCATGGCGGGCGGTGCCCGCGCCGCGGGTGAAATCAACATCGTGCGTGACCTGGCGGGTCGCGTGGGACCCGTGGTCGGATCGGCGCAGGCCTGCCGTGACATCGCGCGCCCGCGCATCCAGGCCATCGTCGACAAATTCTCGCTGGTAATCCGGGAAGCCTCGACCAACGAGGCGGAACGTTCAGACCTCACGCAGATGTTCGATCGCAGCGTAACCGACGGTCGTCTCGCGGTGTCGTCGGGCAGGATGGATTGCGGCCGTGCCGACCGCCAGCTTGCCGATCTCGAACGGTCGATCGCCGGGCCCAGCCTCTCCAGCGTCATCGGTCCTTCCAGCGCCAACGCCGCAACCGCAGCGCAAGCGGCGACCGCGCCGACGGCCGCCGTTCCGCCGACCCTGACCGGCCCCTTTCCGCGCGGCATCACGGACAAGGAAATCCGCTTTGGCATCGCAGCTCCGTTCTCCGGCTCCGCCAGGGAGTTGGGACGGCAGATGAAGCTCGGAATCGAAACCGCCTTCAACCGCGCCAACGAGACCGGCGGCGTGGATGGCCGGATGCTCAAGCTGTATGCCGCCGACGACGGCTACGAGCCGTCGCGCACCATCGATGCAATGAGGCAGCTTTACGACAAGGACCAGGTGTTCGGCATCGTCGGCAATGTCGGCACGCCGACCGCGGCGGTGGCAATCCCCTATGCGCTCGAGCGTAAAATGCTGTTCTTCGGCGCCTTTACCGGCGCCAACATCCTGCGCAACGATCCACCCGACCGTTACGTATTCAACTATCGGGCAAGCTATGTTCAGGAAACCGACGCGGTCGTTCGTTACCTGGTCAAGATTCGCCGGCTGCAGCCGCGGCAGATCGCTGTCTTCGCGCAGCAGGATTCCTATGGCGACGCCGGGTTTGCCGGCGTGTCGAAGGCGTTTCGCGCCATGGGCGCGAACGACGGCGCCATCCTCCGGCTCAACTACGCGCGAAACACCGTCGACGTGGACGCAGCCGTCAACGAGTTGAAGCTGCAAAAGACGCCGGTCAAGGCGATCGTGATGGTCGCGACCTACCGGGCCGCGGCAAAGTTCATCGAGAAGACGCGCGATCTCTATCCCGGCATGATCTACACCAACGTCTCCTTCGTCGGCTCGACGGCGTTGGCCGAGGAACTGAAGCTTTTGGGCGCGCGCTACACCAACGGGGTCATCGTGACCCAGGTGGTGCCGGCGGTGTCGGGCTATTCGTCGGCCGTTCTGGAATACAAGAACGCACTGGCCAAGTATTTCCCCGGCGAGGCGCCCGACTACGTTTCGCTCGAGGGCTACGTCGCCGCCAACGTGCTGATCCAGGCGCTCAGGAAGACCGGGCCCCAGCTCGATACGGAGAAACTCATCGACGTGCTCGAAAATACGCGCAACCTAGACCTCGGTCTGGGAACCCAGCTCGGGTTCGGCCGCTCCGAGCACCAGGCCTCGAACAAGGTATGGGGCACGGCGCTCGATGAGAGCGGACGCTATCAACCGCTCGAGCTCGAATGATCAAACGATTGAATGGCTGAATGAATCAGCGCAAGGCCGCCCGACAGGAGCGGCCTTGCGCCCGTGATGCTGCATTTCAGGATTTTATGGCCGTTAGGCCCCAACATTTTATGACCATGACCCCTCAACCCCAAAAACTGTATCAAGAGTTGTGTAGTGAAGTCTTTTGTGTATCTGCGTTGGACTGCGTTCCTATTTAGCTTCTTTCTTTCAATCGCTGCCGAAGCAGCCCCGGGCGACAAAGCCGACCTCGTACGCGACCTCGCGGGAAGAGTGGGGCCGGTCATTGGCTCGGCGCTGGCCTGCCCCGACATCGCGCGGCCTCGCGTTCAAACGATCGTGGAGAAGTTCGCGGCCGTGATCAGGGAAGCCTCGGCCAACGAGGCCCAGCGATCCGACCTCGCGCAATCGTTCGATCGCAGCGTGGCGGAGGGCCGCGCCACCGTCATGTCGGGCAGGATGGACTGCCAGCAGGCGGACCGCCGGCTCGCCGATCTCGAGCAGTCGCTCGGCCAGCCGGGTCCAGCTCCAGCCCAGGCCGCCGCACCGGCTCTGACCACGCCGGCGTTCGCCGCAACGGCGCCAGCCGCTGCAGCCCTGGCTGCTGCTTCGGCTAATGCGGTTCGCGGTGTCACCGACCGCGAAGTCCGGTTCGGGATCACGGCGGCGTTTACCGGCCCGGTCAGGGAACGTGGCCGCCAGATGAAGCTCGGCATCGAGACGGCTTTCAACCGGGTCAACGATGCCGGCGGCGTTTCAGGGCGAATGCTCCGGATCATCGCCGCGGACGACGGCAACGAGCCGACGCGGACCCGCGAAGCCGTCAGGCAGCTCTACGAGAAGGACCAGGTCTTCGGCATCATCGGCAGCATCGGTACGGCAACCGCGGCCGCCGCGGTCCCCTATTTGCTCGAACGGCGGATGCTGTTCTTCGGCGCCTACACCGGCGGCAATGTCGTGCGCCGCGATCCGCCCGACCGCTACGTGTTCAACTACCGTCCAAGCTACGCCGAGGAAGCCGACGCCGCGGTGCGCTATCTGGTCAAGATACGCCGCATCCCGGTCAGGCAGATCGCCGTGTTTGCCCAGACCGACGATCTGGGGGATGCCGGCTACGCGGGCGTCGCCAAGGCCTATCGCGCGCTGGGCATCAACGACAGCGCCATTGTTCGCCTCAGCTACGCGCGCAACACCATCGATGTCGACGATGCCGTCAATCTCCTGAAAGTGCAGAAGGTGCCGGTGCGGGCGATCATTATGGCGGCGTCGTATCGGGCTGCCGCCAAGTTCATCGAGAAGACGCGCGCTCTCTATCCGGAGATGATCTTCAGCAGCATCTCCGGCGTCGGCGCGACCGCGCTCGCCGACGAATTGAAGCTGCTCGGACCGCGCTACACCAGCGGCGTGATCGTGGGACGCAAGTGGTGCCGGCGGTTTCCGGCTTTTCCAGCGCCGTGCTCGACTACAAGAATGCGCTGGCCAAGTACTTCCCCGGCGAGGCGCCCGATTACGCGTCGATGGAAGGTTTCGTGGCGGCCAACATCCTGATCGATGCGCTGAAACGCACCGGGCCGCAGCTCGACACCGAACGCCTTGTCGACGCGCTGGAGAGCACGCGGAACCTCGATCTCGGACTCGGCGTGCCGCTCAACTTCGGCCGCTCCGACCACCAGGCCTCGCACAAGATCTGGGGCACGGCGCTCGACGAGGCCGGGCGCTTCCAGCCGGTCGAACTGGAATGACGGTGACGCGGCCGGCCACGCCTGCGCCGGCCGCGCTCAGCGTTTCTCGATCACGAGCGTCTGGATGGCGCGGCCGAAATAGCCGCGCTCGTCGGCGAGCCTTGCCATCGCAAGGCCCGCGCCGTCGGGACCGATCCAGGACTCCGCATCGAGCAGGATCCAGTCGCCCTCCGGCTGCCGCGAGAAATTCACGGTCAGGTCGGCGTTGAGGAACGTCCATTGGCGGAAATCCAGCACCGACGCCGTGCCGTTGCAGAAATCCGCGGCCGCCATCGCCCGCATCGCCTGCGACATCGGTGAATCCTGAACGATCGGCCGGTCGACGCGGTACCAGATCGCGCCGGGACCCGGCGCGCCGAACCGGCCACGGGCGGCGCGCAGCGACATCCCGGTCACGAACGGGCTGGAGGAATAATCCGCGGGCTCGACGCGCGACTGGTCCGGCCCCGGCAGTTCGACCTTCTCGATCGCAGCCTCCGGCGGCAGCGCGTTGCCCTGCACCTTGATCTTGAGCACGGTCGCGCCGACCACCACGATGCCGTCGGAGAGCAGCCTGACGGCGCAGAGCTGGATCTTGCGGCCGTCGCGCACGACCTCGCTCTCGATCGTCAGCGGCGCCACCGGGACCGGGCGCATCAGGTCGACGGTCACGCGCGCGACCCGCATCGGGCCCTGCGTCGGAATTTTCTCCGCGGCCCATACCACCAGCGCCGCCGGCGGCGAACCGTGCTGCATGCTGGGGTGCCAGGGGCCGGCAGCATAGGGACTGGTGTCGACGTCGTTGCCGTCAACGCGAAAGATGGCTTCCATCAACGAGGGATCCTGTCGGAGGGCGGGAGGTGCTTCTTGCCTACTTCGACCGCGGGAGTCGAGGCCGCGGCGAGGCAGATCCGCGTGCGCCGTTCGCACCGGTGTCGGGGCGGCAGGACCTCCTCAAATGAGCGGCTGCTCAAATGAACGCCATGCCGCCGTTGAGGACGATGGTCTGACCGGTCATGTAGCTGTTGCCGAGCACCATCGCCACGGCTTGCGCGACTTCGTCGGCCTGCCCCATGCGGCCGAGCGGGATGTTGCTGGCGAGATCGGTGCGCCCATGCATCATGTCGGTCTCGATCAGCGACGGCGCCACGGCGTTGACGGTGATGCCCTCCTTGACCAGACGCGCCGCATAGCCGCGCGTCAGACCTTCCATACCGGCCTTGGAGGCGTTGTAGTGCACGCCGATGGCGCCGGCGCCGCGCCTGAGGAGATATTGACGATGCGGCCCCATTTGCGCGCCCGCATCGCCGGCAGCACGGCCTGCGTGCACAGGAACGCCGATTTCAGGTTGACCGCGATGGTGCGGTCGAAATCGTCTTCGGTGAGATCGTCGACGCCGCGCACCATCGCGACGCCCGCGTTGTTGACGAGAATGTCGATCGGACCGAGCGAGGCCGCGACCTGCTCGACCATCGCCTTGACGGCTGCAGCCTGCGAGACATCGGCTGCGACCGCAACGGCATGGCCGCCGCCGGCCGCGATCCTGGCGACGACGGCTTCGGCATCGTCGGCACGCTCGCGATAGTTTACCGCGACCGCGGCTCCGGCTTCCGCCAGGCTGAGCGCGATCGCCGCGCCGATGCCGCGTGACGCGCCCGTCACCAGCGCGACATGCTTGCCGAGATCCTGACCCGCCATCTACCGCATCCTCCGCCGCGTCGGTGAGGTCGCATGCGCGCCCGCATCAGAGCGGGGAATCGACCGCCTCGTCATATTCCTTCTTGAAGCGCGCGATCATTTCAGCGGCGGGGACGACCTTGCCGATGCCGCCGATGCCCTGACCGCTGCCCCAGATTTCCTTCCACGCCTTCGGCTTGGCGCGCTCACCGGAGGCGTCGGTGCCGAAGCTCATCTTGGAAGGATCGGAGGTCGGCAGTTCGTCCGGATTGAGGCCGGCCTTGACGATCGACGGCTTGAGGTAATTGCCGTGCACGCCGGTAAACAGGTTCGAGTAGACGATGTCCTCCGCCGACGAGGAT
>PNLC01000185.1 GCA_013822885.1 Bradyrhizobium sp. | reverse complement strand
TTCGTCGGCGGCTTCGCCGACCGGCATTTCCCTGGAATCGACCGATGACATCACGTTCATTTCCCGCGCTCCCTTCAAGCCAGGCAGCGCAGCAGGACGGCGGGATCGCGTTCCGGATCGATCCATAGGCGGATGCCGCCCCATTCGATCGCGTGACGCTCGCCCGTCATCAGGTTCTCGACCGCGGCGACGTTCTTGGGCCCGTCCGCCGTTTCGATCTGGACATCGCCGAGCGGCAGCCAGACATCGTGCGCGTCGCGTGACACGGCGATCGCACCGGCAACGACGTTCGACTTGTCGACGGCCTCCTTGACGAAGCCGATCACGTTGCTGTCCTCAATGGCGAGGAAGCGCAGGTTACTGGTCTGCTGCAGCGCCGGATTGTCCCGTCGCGCGCGGTTCAGCCAGGTGAGATAGGGCTTGATGTTGCCGGGCTTGTCCCAGTCCCGGACCTTGATCTCGTATTTCTCGGAATCCAGATACTCCTCGCGGCCCGGTATCGGCTCGTGCTCGATCAGCTCGAACCCGCTATAGACGCCGTAGGTGGAGGACAGCATAGCTGCCAGCGCGGCGCGCGACTTGAACATCCAGGTTTCGCCGCCCTGCAGGTGATAGGGCAGGATGTCCGGCGTGTTGACGAAGAAATTCGGCCGGTAGAAGTCGCGCTCGGGATAGCCCGTCAGCTCGGTGAGATATTCCTCGATTTCCCACCGCTCCGTCCGCCACGTGAAGTACGTATAGGACTGGGTGAAGCCGAGCTTGGCGAGCCCCTTCATCAGCTTGGGACGCGTAAAAGCTTCCGCCAGGAAGATCACGTCGGGGTGGCGAAGCTGAACATCGTGGATGAGCCACTCCCAGAACCTGAAGGGCTTGGTGTGGGGATTGTCGACCCGGAAGATTTTCACGCCCTGGTCGATCCAGAACAGGATCACATCGCGCAGCGCATTCCACAGCGCGCCAGCGTCTTCGGAGGCGAAGTCGGGGTTGACGATGTCCTGGTATTTCTTCGGCGGGTTCTCCGCATAGCGCATCGAGCCGTCCGGCCGGCGCTTGAACCATTGCGGGTGCTCTTTGAGCCAGGGGTGA
This sequence comes from Bradyrhizobium sp., assembly GCA_013822885.1. Classification (GTDB taxonomy): domain Bacteria; phylum Pseudomonadota; class Alphaproteobacteria; order Rhizobiales; family Xanthobacteraceae; genus Bradyrhizobium. The sequence goes on along the minus strand of PNLC01000185.1, from coordinate 6,914 downwards.
TCGGGCGCGCACTGCACGGCAAAATCGAGCGCGACCTCCATGCCGTGCTTGTGGCATGCCGCAACTAACGCGCGGAAATCCTCAAGCGTGCCGAGGTCGGGATGCACGGCATCATGGCCGCCCTCGGCGCCACCGATTGCATAGGGACTGCCGGGATCGCCTTCGCTGGCGGTCACCGCATTGTTCCGGCCCTTGCGATTGATTTTTCCGATCGGGTGGATCGGCGTGAAGTAGAGCACGTCGAAGCCCATGGCGGCGACATCGGGCAGCCGCGCGATGCAATCGTTGAATGTGCCGTGCTGGCCGGGAATCTTGCTTTGGCTGCGCGGCACCATTTCATACCAGGTGCTGAAGCGCGCCTGCGGCCGGTCGGCCACGAACGGAAATAGCTGCGACCGGGTGAGGTCAGGCCGCAACTGGCTCTCCGCCATCGCCGCCTTCAGGTCACTCGCAAGCAGCGGCGCAGTGTCGCCAGTCTGCAGATAATCCTCGCAATATTTACGGATCAGCGCCGCGGCGTCCGGGCTGCCTGATTGCGCCTTGCCGAGCAGGCCAGCGCCCTCGATGGCATCGACCTCCTGGTCGGCGCCTGCCTTCTGCTTGAGTTCAAATCCATGACGCCAGGTGGCGAACTCGTCAGTCCAGGCCTCGATAGCGTAGACATAGCGGCCGGGCGCATCCGGCACGAACGTGCCCGACCAGCGGTCGTTGCTGTCCATGGTCATCGGCTCGCGCCGCCACTCGCGGTCGACCTCGCGGCGCCAGACCAGGGCTGCGGCGATCACCTCGTGTCCGTCGCGGTAGATATCCGCCCACACTTCGACGGGCTCGCCGATGATCCGTTTGACCGGAAAGCGGCCGCCATCGATCGAGGGGAAGACGTCTTCGATATGGAAAGCGCCGGTCGCGCTCTCGACAGATTGCGTAGTTTTGTTCACGGTGATGCCGCCATTGCCCTGGAAATGAGGTTCCGGACACAGGAAGGAGACGTGCCGGGCCTGTATAGAAAGCCGCTCGCCAAGCAATGGTTCCCTGCGGGAACGCCAGGCGGAGCGGCGCGTTAGAGGTACTCTATCCCCTTCCTTTTTCTGGACAATTTTACGACGCTCTCCTGTCCTTTGCGTGCAAACTGCGTGCCGAATGAACCTCTTCGCCGAAGCCAATAATCGTGGAATTCAGACCGAATTCGTGGACGGTCAGGGTCACCGCCGTGTGACGGATGCGGCGGCGCTTGAAATTATCCTGAACGCACTTCCGCCACAGACCCCCGGGCCATTGCTGGGCCAGCCGGTCGTGGTCCGGCACGGGCGGCCGGCGCGAAGCGAACTCCGGTCCGCGGCACGGTTCCCGGTAGGGTGGAAAATCGTTGCCGATGCGGGGGTTGTCGCCGAAGGCGAGACCTCCGATCGCGTCATACACTGGCCCAAGGGGCTGCCCGCGGGGGTCTACCGGCTGCACCTGACCGATGCTGCTGCGGTAACCGAGGACGTGCCGCTGATCTCGGGGCCGGAAAAAGCCTTCGCCGGCGATTTCGACCGCTGCTGGCTGCTCGCGGTACAGCTTTACGGCGTCCGCTCGGGGCGCAACTGGGGGATCGGCGACTTCACCGATCTCGAAGCCATGATCGAGTTCGGCGCAAATCTTGGCGCCGACGGAATCGGCCTCAATCCGCTGCACGCCTTGTTCGACGACCGCCCCGGCGACTGCAGCCCCTATTCGCCAAATAGCCGCCTGTTTCTCAACGCGCTCTATGTCGATGTCGACAGGTTGCCCGAATTCCAGCTCGATGCCGCCACCCGCGACGCGCTCGTGCCGTTGCGGGCAGGCGATGTGGTCGATTATGTCGCGGTCGCCCGCCTGAAATGGCAGGCACTCCGCGCGGCGTTCGCCGCCTTCAAGGCACACGCAACGCCTGCGCGCCGGCAGGACTTCGACATCTTCCGCGCCGAGCAGGGCGCGCTGCTATTGCGGTTCGCTTGCTTCGAGGCGCTGCGGCACAAATTCAAGCAACCGTGGTGGGAGTGGCCGGCGGAATGGCGTCAGCCGGACGACGCCAGATGTGCCGCCCTGCGCGACGGGGCGGAGGCCGACGAGGTCGCGTTCGTCGAATTCGTGCAGTGGACCGCCGACCGGCAACTCGGTGGTGCCGCCAATCTGGCGCGCAAGCTCGGCATGAAGGTCGGTCTCTATCTCGACGTTGCGGTCGGCGTGCAGTCCGACGGCTTCGATGCCTGGAACGAGCAGGCGGCGATCTCGCGCCATCTCGGCGTCGGCGCGCCGCCGGACCCGCTCAACACCGCCGGACAGAGCTGGGGCCTTGCCGGCTTCAATGCCGCGGGACTTGAGCTTCAATCGTTCGCGCCGTATCGCGACATGCTGCGTGCCTCGATGCGGCACGCCGGCGCCATCCGTCTCGACCATGTGCTGGGCCTGAAGCGGCTCTATCTGGTGCCGAACGGGTTCAGCGCCGCCGATGGCGTCTATGTGCAGATGCCGTTCGAGGCGCTGCTGGGGATGACCGCGCAGGAAAGTACCGCCCATCGTTGTGTCGTGATCGGCGAAGATCTCGGCACGGTCCCGGAGGGCTTTCGCGAGCAGATGGCCGATTGGGGCATCTGGTCCTACATGGTGATGATGTTCGAGCGCGACGATCGCGGCGCCTTCCGCGGCATGGATCACTATTCGGCCAATGCGCTCGTCACTTTCAACACCCACGACCTCTCGACCTATGCCGGCTGGCGTTCGTTCGGCGACCTGAAAACTAAGCGTGCGATCGGCATCGATCCGGGCGAGAGCGACGATGCCCGCTGGCATGCGCTGGCGATGCTGGACGACGTGCTGCGGCAGAACGGCATCGACCGCAACGATCTGTATTCCGTGCTGGCCTTTCTTGCGCGGACGAAGTCGCGGCTGCTGGCGATCTCGCTGGAGGATATTCTGGGGGTGGTGGACCAGCCCAACATTCCCGGCACCGTCAACGAACATCCGAACTGGCGGCGGCGGCTTCCGGTGCTGATTGAGCAGATGACGTCTGCCGTCGACATTGCCGCACTCAGGACGGCGACGCGCGATCGCTCGCGCAGCGCATCGTAGCCGTGCCCGGCCTTATCGAGGATTACGGACTGATCGGCGACTGCGAGACCGCAGCGCTGGTCGGCCGCGACGGCTCGATCGACTGGCTGTGCTGGCCGGCCTTCGATTCCGATGCCTGCTTTGCGGCGCTGCTGGGCACCCACAAGCATGGCCGCTGGCTGATTGCGCCGGCAGGGGAAATCAAGCGCAGCTCGCGCCGCTATTGGGACGATACGCTGATTCTGGAAACGCGGTTCGAGACCGCGGATGGTGCAGTCGACCTGATCGATTTCATGCCGCCGCGCGGCAACGCGTCCGATGTGGTGCGGCTGGTGCGCGGCGTGCGTGGCCGGGTCCGGATGCAGATGCAACTGGTGATCCGCTTCGGCTTCGGCGCCGACATTCCCTGGGTCAAGAAGAGCGAAGACGGCACCGCGCTGCTCGCCATTTGCGGGCCCGATATGACAGTGCTGCGGACGCCGGTCCCGAGCCATGGCGAGGACATGACGACGGTGGCCGATTTTTGGGTGGGCGAGGGCGAGACGATTCCCTTTGTGCTGACCTACGGCCCTTCGCACCTGCCGCCGCCCAAGCCGATCGACCCCGAACACGCACTTCGCGACACCGTGGAATTCTGGACCGAATGGTGCAGTCATTGCACCTACCAGGGCGAGCATCGCGATCTGGTCATGCGCTCGCTGATCACGCTGAAGGCGCAGACCTATGCGCCGTCCGGCGGCATCGTCGCGGCACCGACGACCTCGCTGCCCGAAAAGCTCGGCGGCACGCGTAACTGGGATTATCGTTTCTGCTGGCTGCGGGATGCCACCTTCACGCTGCTGGCGCTGATGAACTCCGGCTACACCGCGGAAGCTGCAGCGTGGCATAATTGGCTGCTCCGCGCCGCGGCCGGCGCGCCCGCCAACATGCAGATCATGTACGGCATCATGGGCCAGCGCCGCCTGCTGGAATGGGAGGCCGCATGGCTGCCCGGATACGAGGGCGCGAAGCCGGTGCGGGTCGGCAACGCCGCGCATGCGCAGCTTCAACTCGATGTCTATGGCGAACTGATCGACGCCTTTCATCAGTGGCGTGTGGCCAAGCTGGAGATGGATCACACCAGCTGGGAACTGGAATGCACGGTGCTGCAGCATCTTGCCGGGCAATGGGACAAGCCCGATCACGGCATCTGGGAGCGCCGTGGCGCGGCCAGGCACTACGTCCTGTCCAAGGTGATGACATGGGTTGCGTTCGACCGCGGCATCAAGAGCGCCGAAACCTTCGGCTACAAGGCGCCGCTCGTGAAGTGGCGCGTGTTGCGCGACGCCATTCATCGCGACGTATGCGCCAACGGCTTCGACCCCGAGCTCAACTCGTTTGTGGAGTCGTACGGCTCCAAGATGCTGGATGCCAGCATCCTGCTGCTGCCGTCGGTCGGATTTCTTCCGCCGGAGGATCCGCGCGTACGCGGGACGATCGCTGCGGTCGAAAATCACCTGATGCGCGATGGCTTCGTGCTGCGTCACGATCCCCGCGAGGCGGAGCAGCAACCGGCCGAAGGCGCGTTCCTCGCCTGTACGCTATGGCTCGCCGACGCCTACGTGCTGGCGGGCGAATTCGCCCGCGCGCAGGAATTGTTTGACCACGTGGTCGCGATTGCCAACGATCTCGGCCTGTTCGCCGAGGAGTACGACAGCGGCGCCCGCCGCCAGACCGGAAATTTCCCGCAGGCGCTGACGCATATCGCGCTGATCAACACTGCGCATAACCTGAGCGCGGCCAAGCAGTCGAGCGAGAAGCCGGCCGTGCAGAGGTCGAAATAACTCTACGTCGTCGTCCCTGCGAAAGCATTGCGAACGCCGGGACCCATACGCCGCGGCGGGTACTGTTTACAGAACCTATCTGACGCCAGTGCCAAACCGAGAGGCCGCGGAGTATGGGTCCCGGCTCGCGCTTTCGCTTGGCCGGGACGACGAGAAACTGCCGGACGGGACAATCAGTGTCCAGCATCGATTACGCCAGCTTCAGCACAGTCTCCATCGCGGCGGCAAAACCGTCGCGTTCGTTGCTGTCGGTGACATGCGTCGCCTGCTGCTTGATGGCATCGGCCGCATTGCCCATCGCGAACGAGACGCCGCTTCGGGCAAACATCGGCAGATCGTTCTCCATGTCGCCGATGGTCGCGACCGCCTCGGTCGGAATGCCAAGCCGCTTCGACATGTAAGCGACGAAGGTGCCCTTGTCGTGGCCCGGCGGCGTCACGTCGAGATAGTAGTTCTGGGAGCGAACCGCGGTTGCATCCCGCCCGACCGCTTCCTTCATCGCCGCTTCGCAATCCTTCAGCCGCGCGAAGTCCGAACTGGCGCCGACGATCTTGCAGGCTTCCGCCAGATGCGGGGTGAAATCGGTGATGATGGTGGGGTCGGCCTTGATCGCCAGCTTCTCGTGCGGGACGTACTCGCCGTTGGGGGTGCGGGTGTACCAGCGTTCGTTGCTGAACAGCCAGATATCGACGCCGAACGCATCGAGCACGTCGAGGCTGCGCTGTGCCACCGCGGGCGCAATCAGGTGCTGCTCGATCGGTTTCAGTTTCGCATCGACGATCGAACTGCCGTTGAAGGCGCCCACGGGAAGCGTGATCTCGAGCGGCTCGATCAGGAAGCCCATGCCGATGGTCGGCCGGCTGGAAACGATGGTGAAGCCGATGCCGGCGTCATGCAGCTTGCGCACGGCCGCCTTGGCGCCATCGGTCAAAATCTTGTCCTTGGTGAGGAGGGTGCCGTCGACGTCGGAAACCACGAGTGCGATGCGGGTCATTGGGAAACCAGGTTCAATTGGATGACGATGTCGTCGACAATTCGCTCGACCGGTGCGTCGATCGAAACAGTGATCGGCTGCTCGTTCGCAGTCGGCCGCTCCAGCGTCCTGAACTGGCTGGCGAGCAGGTCCGACGGCATGAAATGCCCCTTGCGTGCGGCGAGCCGGTTCGCGATCAGATCCTGCGTGCCGTCGAGAAAGACGATCCTGACGTCGTCGCGACCGTGGACGAGGATGTCGCGATAGGCGCGCTTCAGTGCCGAGCAGGCGATGACCCCGCGTTCGCCGGACGCGCAAACCCGGTCAATCTCGTCGGCAATGGCCTGCAGCCACGGCAAGCGGTCCGCGTCGGTGAGCGGGTGGCCCGCGCTCATCTTGGCGACATTGCTGGCCGGGTGAAATTTGTCGCCGTCCTCGTAGGCCCAGCCCAGCCGCGCGGCGAGGCGTTCGGAAATGGTGCTCTTTCCGGAGCCCGAGACGCCCATCACCACCAGCGCGCAAGGCGTCTGACTACCCACGAAAATTCTCCGGAAGCGCCGCGGCGTCGGCCAGCCAGATGGTCTCGCCGATGGATCGCGCACGATTGGCGGGCAGCTTCTCGCCTGCGAACAGCCGCGTCAAGATCGCGCGCTTCTCCGCGCCCGCCACCTCGAACAGCATCTCGCGACAGGAGGCAAGGGTTGGCAGCGTGAGAGTGACCCGCGGCACGAAAGGTTCGACATTCGCCTTGGGCACACCGACGGCCCAGCGCGTGGTTTCGTCCAGTGTCGCATCTCCGGGAAACAGCGACGCGGTATGGCCGTCGGGGCCGACGCCCATCAGCACCAGATCGAACAGCGGACGGGCATGGTCGAGCGCATCCGCTCCGTAGAATGATTTCAGTTCCTGCTCGTAGAGTGCCGCGCCACGGTCGGGATCGGCCGGGTCCGCGGTTGCGGTCGGAATCGGATGGATGTTGGCCGCCGGTGCGTATCGATCCAGAAAGATCGCGCGCGCCATGGCCATGTTGTTGAGCGGATCGGTGG
>PNLC01000184.1 GCA_013822885.1 Bradyrhizobium sp. | reverse complement strand
TAGTTATGCGCACCAAGCTTAATCAAACCGCGGCCCAGGCGCTCGAGCCGAGGGATCGTGCCTACATCTGCTATGATCAATCGCCTCCGGGATTTGGTTGTCGGGTGCCGCCCGGCGGCGGCCGGGCCTGGATTTTTGAATATCGGCCGGGTGGTGGTCGGAAGGCGGCGACACGTCGCATGACGCTCGGCCGCCTCGACGCCCTGCCCTACGCTAAGGCCCGCAAGGCTGCGGAGGCACTCTATCACCGCACCCGACTCGGCGAGGATCCGGCGGGGGCCCGAGACGGCGAGCGCGCCGCCCCTACCCTTGAGACCATCATCACGCGCTACATGGCGGAGGAGATCTCGCCGGCACGTAAGCCGCGAACGGTGGCGTTATACGCGCAATACTTCCGTAATCATGTTTCTCCCGCTCTCGGACGTAAGCGGGCCAGTGAGATTACCCACAGCGACGTCGCCAAGCTGCACCGCGCAATCGGTGCTGCCGGTGCGCGGGTCACCGCCAACCGCGTCAGCTCCCTGATCAGTTCGTTGTACACTTGGGCTGGGAAAGCTGGCGAGGTCCCGCGCGGCATTAACCCAGCTCGGGACGTCAGCCGTTTCCGCGAACAGGCACGCACCCGCTATTTATCAAATGACGAAGTCGCGCGTTTGGGCGAAGCACTCGCGCTTGGTGAGACCGAAGGATTCCAGCGCGACGTCGACGACAGCAAGCCGACGAGCAAGCACGCACCAAAAAACGGCCGAACTCGGATCTCGCCCTACGCAACCGGGGCGATTCGGTTGTTGCTGTTGAGCGGCTGCAGGCTCAACGAAATTCTTACCTTGCGGTGGGATGACGTCGATTTCGAACGTGCCCTGCTGACACTGCGGGATAGCAAGACCGGTACTCGCCCGGTTTGGCTCAATGCCGCCGCGCTCGCCGTGCTCGAGCAGCTGTCGCAGATCCGAATCAGCGACTATGTGGTCGCCGGCGAGCAGCCCGAGGCGCCTCGGCGTGATCTCAATCGACCGTGGCGTCAAATCGTCAAGCATGCCGGCCTTGAGGGTGTCACGCTGCACACGCTTCGGCATACCCATGCGTCGGTGGGGGTGGGCGCTGGCATCGGCTTGCCATTGGTCGGCGCCTTGCTGGGCCATCGGGTTGCCAGCACGACCGCGCGCTACGCCCACATCGACGCTGAGCCGGCCCGCCGCGCATCGGAGACGGTCGGGTTGGCGATCGACGCGGCTCTCAATCGTCGGCCGACTACCAACGTTGTGGGGATCCCGGGTAACAAAGGGCAGTGAGCGCGCCACGCAAGACCGCGCCCCGGCTGCCGCGGGAAACCAAGCGGCAACGGCGCTCGGCAGAATACGAGCGTGAGTGGCGAAAACTCCGTGACGCTCGCCGCCGGTCCGTCGCGGGACAGAAGGCCCGAATCCTTCGTGGTCGGGAGTTCATTCGCACACTCGAGCTAGCCGCCGACGCCACCGGCGATCCCCGTTTCACGGCGGCGCTTGAGGCCGCAAAACATTACGGGTTTGATAAGGAGCTGCACCGCAATCTGGCGCGGGCTCAGGAGGAGATGTTCGGCAGAACCGACGAGATGTACCTGGTGCAGATTGAGTTCCTGCACTCGCGCGGCAAACTTGAGTTCGATCCGGACGACGGAGTTGAACGCCGCCACATGCTATCGATTCGGGAAGCCTGTGAGGCGGTGGTGGCGGAGTCCGGCTTACCAGGGCATTCCTTCGCTCATGTTGTCGGACGTCTGCGCCAGCTCTACATGGCCCGTGCAGTGACCGGAAAAGTTTTGGTTAGAAACCCGCGCAGAAAAAAGACCAGACCCGCTGATTAGCCCATCGTAGTCAGGAATCTCCTCTAATTGCAGAAGGAGATTGGCGATGACCGGTTACCGCACCCGCGGTGCGGCGGGTTATCTCGAAGTTTCGAAGTCGTTCCTGGACAAGGCGGCTGCGGCCGGCAAAGGCCCTGCATACCGCAAGGCGGGCCGTGTCCGCATTTACGATCAGCCCGACCTCGACGCATACAAGCGCAGTACTCGCGTGGAGCCGAAGAGCGAACAGGCCGCCAACGAGAAAGTCGACACTACCTGACGTGAAAGGGCGCCCCGCAAGGGGCGCCCTTTCGTATTCCTGCCGCCTGCGATGGCCCGGCGGAGTTTCCTTCCCTAGCCAAGATCTACTCGCTCGAGAACACCACTCGCGCGGGCACTACGCCCGTAGCAAAAACATGGAGAGACCATATTATGATCAAGACATCAAAGAACGCAAAGGCCGCCGCCGCGGACTCGCCGAAGCTCAGTGCAGCCGGCTCTACGTCCCCGCAGAAGCCGGCCGATATCAATCCTTTCGAACTGGAGGGGCTGGTAGTGCGGCCCGCCTACAAGTCGCCCACGGGCATGATCACATCGACGCAGGCGATCCCCGTCCGCGACAAGGCGGGACCGGCAACGTTTTTCATGGTCCACCCGAACCCTGAATATGCGCTAGATCTCTACGTAATCAAATGGAGCGATGAGGGCGACGAGACGCGCGGCGAATGGTTCATCGTCCACCCCAACGTGGCGCGCACCGTCGAAGACAATCCGCTGCTAAAGCTGGCGCGGATCTACTATTGCATCTCGCAAACCGGCCACGAGTTCCTGGTCGTGGTGCCGCTCTTCAGTGGCAGCAAGAGCGATACGTTCTCATCGAAGCATGCGGTATTCGAGGCCGCGCGCAGCCGGTTCCTGAAGATGCACTGGGTCAGCGGGGCGATGCAGTGGGTCTATACCCACGCGGAGACGGACGGCCCCGAGACGCCGCCGAACTGGACCGACGAGAGCTACCAGTCGATTCTAATGCGCGGTTTCAAGTCGCCGAAACAGGATCGGTATATTAGCTCGGCGGCTCACGAGGTGATGCGCAGCATGCGCGGACTGCGGCCGCGCGGGTGAGGACCGCTCTCAAGAAGCTCGGTTTCAAGCGCATAATCGTGTGCGATACCGAGTACAATTTCGGCGTTGACGTCGAGAGTACCCCCCTCGACGGCAATCCGCTGCGGCCAGTCTGTGTCTGCGCCAAAGATCTGTTGAGCAACGAGACCTGGGAGATCTGGCTGGGCGAATTCCCCGGCGAGCCGCCCTTCCCGCTCGACGAGACAACGTTATTCGTCGCCTACAACGCGTCAGCCGAGGTCCGCACCTTCATGGCGGCCGGTTGGCCCACACCGGCGCGGGTCCTGGACCTGTTCGCCGAATACTGCGACCACCGCAACGGCCGCGACGGCGAATCCGGCCGCAGCCTGCTGGCGGCGATGATGCACTTCGGGCTGGATTCGGTCGGCACCGTTCACAAGCAACAAATGATCGACCGCATCCTGAAGGGTCCGCCGTTCACCGAGGAGGAACGCCGCGAGATCCTCGACTACTGCTGGTCCGACGTTTACGCGCTGGAGCGCCTGCTTTCGGCTATGCTGCCTAGCATCGAATGGAAGGGCGCGCTAGTGCGCGGCCGTTACGCCCACGCCGTCGCCGCGATGGAAACCGCCGGCATCCCCGTCAACGCTGCACTGCTAGACGAAGTTGTCGCTCGCTGGTCGGAGATTCAAGGCGGCCTGATCCGCGAGATCGACCGCGACTACGGCGTCTATGACGGCACCACGTTCAAGGCGGATCGGTTTGAGGTTTTCGTCGAGCGTCACGGCATTCCATGGCCGCGGCGGCAGAAGCGTAAGGGGCAGGCTGTTGGCAGCCTGGCGCTCGATGCCGATACCTTTGGCGACATGGCGAAAATTTTCCCCATCGTGGCGCCGCTTGCGGAGCTGCGTAATGCGATTGGCAAAATGCGCAAAAATGACGTCCCGGTCGGCGATGACGGCCGCGCCCGGACGGGTATCCGCCCGTTCGCGTCGTCGACCTCTCGCAACCAGCCGAGCACGTCACAGTTTTTGTACGGCCAATCGAAGTGGATCCGGCATTTCATTCAGCCCGAACCTGGGCACGCGCTGGTTTATTTCGACTACAGCGCGGAGGAAGTCGGCGTTGCGGCCGCACTGTCCGGCGACAAGGTGATGCAGGCCGATTATTTAGACGGCGACTTCTACGTCAATTTTGGCGTCGCCCTCGGCCAGCTGCCGTCGGGCTGCACCAAGGCGATCGCGGAGGATCACTTTCACGGTGTGCGCGACCGCCTGAAGATCGCCAGCTTGGCGACGCTCTACGGCATGGGTCCGCCGTTGATGGCGTCACGCATCGAGAAGTCGAGAGCCGTCGCCGCCGCCTGGATTCGCGGCCATCGCGCTCGTTACAATGTGTTTTGGAGTTTCATCCAGGGCGCAATCGATCACCTGATGCGTGGCGGCTCGCTAGAGACGGAGCTGCGCTGGCACCTGCATCCGGGCAGGGATCCGAACCCCCGCAGTGTAGCGAATTTTCCGATCCAAGCCAACGCCAGCGAAATTCTGCGCGTCGCCTGCTGTCTGGTGACAGAGGCCGGATTCGAAGTATGCGCACCGGTGCACGACGCGATTTTGGTCCACTGCAAGATCGAGAACCTCGATCGCACCGTCACCGAGGTGCAGGCGCTGATGGTACGAGCCTCGCAGATCGTGCTGGGCGGATTCGCGCTCAAGGTTGGCACCGAGGTCACGCAGTACCCGGATCACCTCACCGACAAGCGCGGCACGCGAATGTGGGAAGCAGTGATGAAGCAAATGGATCTACTCAAACGGCGACGGCGCAAAGCATGAAGGCAGAGCCGAACGATTTCGGGCCCGACCTCTTCGTCAAGACTGAGGGACCCGCCGTCAAGGCGTCGCGCAAAGCATCACCGCGCCGAAAGGCGGAGCTATTCGCGCGGATCACGGAGCGACATTTCGAGATGCTGGCGAGCGTCGAACGCTCCTCCTCGATAATCATATTCGGTCTGCTGATGATCCACAGCGTCAAGATGTTCCACCGGCCATTTGAATTGCCGGTCGAGTATCTGGCCGTGAAGACCGGCATGGGTCGACGTCAGCAGCTGCGCGCGGTGCGTGACTTGGGCAGGGTTGGAATCCTCAAGGATGCCCGGAAGAAGCGCTACGCCCTGCCGTTCATTACCATATCGGGAACATCGAAAGCGGGCCGAAAGGCAACCTGATCAACCCAGCGGGAAGAACCACAAATGGCTTTCGAGGGACCAGAGATGGCTTGCGAGGGACCACAGATTGTTTTCGCCAGACCATCTGTGGTCCCTCGATTTGACAAGCCAATTCAAGAAACACCACTGCTGCAGGCATTTCTACTAGTATGCCAGAAAAAATCTCTCTTCTGTCTTATCTGTTATCTTCTTGGCTTTGTCTGGAAGAAGATACTGAGGCCGATCGCCCGAGGTGGCGGTGCCGCCCGGCGAGGTGTAGATGGAATGGCATCACGCGAAGCGGGAGAGCGCCATGGCCCTGACGCCGCGCTACACGAAATTTGAGCTGGCAACGTTGCGCGCCACCATCTTTGCCGAAGAAGATCGGCACAAGTTCACCCTGGCCAAATGGACAGGAAGCGGCTTCAGGCATTTCCGCACACCCAATATCATCTGCCTTGAGCACTACAGGCCGGAGCTGCGGACAGCGCTCATGTCGCGGCCGGGTCGCAACAAGCCGGCGACCCAACACCTGCTGCTCATTGCCTCAGAAGTTTAGCCGCATGCTACAAAGTGCGGACCCGCCAGACTCAAATTCGATCGAGCCCGTGGGCCAACGGTCGATTTTCAAGCGCTAGCTGCGGGATCCCGACGGTGATTTCCAGCATCCGTTCGCCAAGCGGTTGACGTTCTGTTCTCGACGTTTGGCCTCGCTGAACCATGTCTGCCAGCAAGGGCTGGCCACGACAACAGGCCGGGGGGGGCCTTTGAAAATCGGCCTCTAGCTGAACCGGAACGGTCCTTGGTCTCACGATCATAAACCTGTATAATTTTAGGGGGTGTCCGTTTTTGCAATAAGGTGCCAGCAATGGGAGCGCGAGGCCGGAAATCGATAGCAGAATTGATGGTGCCTGTAGCTCTTATTGAAGTTATGTGGCGTCCAGAAGCTCCCGATGACCTCACTGTGGAACAAAGTGAAGAGTGGCACGCGATCGTAAACACGATGCCAGCCGGACACTTCATGCGAGGCAACTACCCCCTGCTCGCGCAACTTTGTCGCCACATAGTATCGGCGCGTCGGGTAGCCCACCTGGTCGAACAGGCCGCGAATGAGAAAGTTCTTGATCTCAAGGGGCTCAGCGCCCTCCTCCAGCTTCAGGCCGCCGAAAGCGCATCGATTACGCGTCTTTCGCGATCGATGCGACTAACGCAGCAATCGATAATGCGGGCTGAGACGACCAAGCACCACCCTAAGGAAGAAACTAAGCGCCCGTGGGATCGTGAAGATTGAGGCGCAGGCTGCTTTTCCACGATTCTACGAATGTAGCGCCAGCAGGAGCTGGTCCGTGTGTTACCATCGGCTTATTGAGTGTAACAGGAGCCATGTGGCAAAAGCGCGCTACCAGCCGTTTGACCGCACTGTCGCTGCCGCTCACGTGACTTTTAATCATGGGGTCGAGGGTTCGAGTCCCTCCGCGCTCACCAACAGAAACCCCTGCGACACAGGCACTTCTTGCATTTTTAGCCGCTCAACTTTCGTCGCTAAGAACCGCCAAAAATCCGCTTTACGTCCATTTTTACGTCCACCGTAGAACGCTGGGAAATGCGAGCCGGTTGGCCCGCCCAAGGGCGCCTGTCAGACAGGCCCGATGTCGCCAAATCGAACGTACACCCCGCGCTGCGCGCCGGCGGTGCCCTCTGGCGCCGATTTTGCGCTATGCTGGCGGCATCCGAAGCGCAGGCGTGGCGGTTCAGCGCGCGTGAGGTATCCTTTTCCCTCGACAAGGCCGGGCTCGGCTAGGCAGGCCGCGAAGCCCGGCAAGATCGCCAACCGGTTGACCGCCCGGCCGGTTCTGGAACAGGGTGCCGGCATGAGCGCGATCACGAGCATGGTCAGCCTGGTGACAATCCCGAGCGCCGCCGCCGGCGTCCGCCAAGTGCGCATCAGCGTGCCGTTGGTCGAGCCGTTGCTTGACAACCACCGTTATTTTTTGCCAGGGGACTTGCCGCCGGCCGCCGGCGTCGATCTGCGATCGATGGCGCGGCCCAAGATCGGCGGTCGCGCGACGCCGCCGATCAAGACGGGTCGGCCGCCTGGCCGGCCGCCATCGAACCGGTTTGAAAACGAGCTGGTGCGCGATCTGGAACGCGCCAGGGCCGCCGAGCCGGTACCGCGAGCACGCAAGGGACCACCATCGCCGCCACGATCGCCAGGAACACCACCGCCTCGGTGTCCTACATACGCCACATGGTGCGGCCTCACGGCATCCTACCGCCGCGCAGCATGCCGGTCCCCTTGAGCCGCTTGATCGCCCGGTCGACACTGTCGGTGCAGGCAAAGCCGCGAACCTCAGGGTGATTGCGCGTCGCCTGTTGGCTTCTGACAATCGCCAGGCGCCCGTTGCCTCGGCCGGTGGCGATCGGCTAAATGCCATCTTTACCGGCCGCCGGACCCGCATGACTGATGCCAGCGAAATTCGCGTTTATTTCAGTTGCCCGACGTGCGAGGCGGTGTATAGCGCCACGCAAAAAAGGAAGCCGAGTATTATCGGCCGCTTCACTTGCAAACTATGCAAGAAAACGGTGCATCGGTGGTGGGGCACTCAATACAGTTTCAAGGAATGGCGTGGACCGCTCTACAAACGGCAGGTCACTGCGCATTGATCGAGCTCAAGCAAACAATCACCTTGGCAAAATGAGCGACGATCCCGTTCTTACGAGGCTTACGAGGTGGTGCCGATGAAGTCCGAGCCGCACGGCCCGCTCGGCGATTGGTGGACCGTCGAGCCGGAAGGCCGAGGCGACGGCTACGCAACAGATCCAGCGCAACCGCGCAACGATCGCGGTGTGAAGAAGGCTCACGAAAGATAGCGGGCTCTAGTCGTGCACGCATT